>JASFJP010000041.1:0-14352 GCA_050121225.1 Desulfobacterales bacterium | reverse complement strand
CGGCTATGGAATGGCTTGGAATTAAGAGAGCGCGTAATATTGTGGTTAAGCTCACACTGCTGTTGACAATTTTTGGAGTGGTTCTTTCGACCCTGCACCAATCCTCTTTGGGCGGACTGTTTTTGATTGCACCCGCGAAACTGCACCCACTGTGGTATTCACCGTATCTACCGGTATTTTTCTTTGTGTCCAGCATTATTGCCGGGCTTTCAATGGTCATTTTTGAAGGGACTATGTCGCATCATTTTTTTGCCGATAAAATGGATGAGGAGCATGTAAAGGAAAAAGACACCGTCGTACTAGGATTCGGTAAAGCGGCTTCGTTGGTGCTCGCCGGCTATTTTGTCATTAAAGTGATCGGAGTATCCGAAGGCAACAACTGGCACCTGTTGGGCACATCTTATGGTTTGTGGTTTTTAGTGGAAATATTGGGTTTTGTAGGGTTGCCTTGTTTTCTGTATGCGATCGGTGTTCGCGAAAAAAAGCTAAAATTAATTAAGTGGACGGCCGTGTGGACGGTCCTCGGCATTATTGTTAACCGATTTAACGTCTGCCTGGTTGCCTTCAACTGGCATTTGCCGTCCAGTGAACGCTATTTTCCGCACTGGATGGAAATCGGGATTTCTGTTTTTCTAGTAACGGTCGGTGTGATTGTATACCGATTTATCGTAAGCCGAATGCCGGTTTTGTATGCGCACCCCGATTATCCGAAGGAGCATTAAAACCTTGACTCAAGTTTCGTGCCCTTCGTAATGAATAGTTCTACGAATAATGGAGGGTTAAACATAAGATCTGATGTGAGTTGGGAAGAAAATGACATGTTCTTCATAATTCACATCCTATATCTAAATTTTAAGACGAAAAATTGTAAAGGCTTTGACTATGGAAGGTGCTACACAAACACTTCAAGACTATATGTTTCGTACCGAAAGTATTACCTACCTGCTGATCCTTGCCGCGCTTATCGGCATCACTTTCTTTTACCGGTTTCTCACCGAACGCGATGACGACGAAAATTGACTGGGCGGTATGCGCTTGGAAGAAACGAGACACAGGTGTGGTAATTGTTGAAGTCAGCCAATAAAACCCTGTATAATAGACGCTAAGGAGTAACGTATGTATGAATTTGTAACCGGCCCACTGGCCTGGCTCTCATTCTCTATTTTTTTTATCGGGTTGATTGCTCGAATTGTCTGGTATATCAGAGGCCTGGACTGGAAACTCGACCGGGTGACCTATGGGGTCAATACTTCTTTTGGAGTTAAAGGAGCCATACGTTCGATTTTATTCTGGCTGTTTCCTTATGGTACCCATAGCTGGCGAAATAACCCCTGGTTCACATTTTGGGTTTTTCTCCTGCACATCGGTTTGCTGGTGACACCCATCTTCCTGCTTGGACATAATATTCTGTTGAAAGAGCGCTGGGGAATCAGCCTGTGGACGCTGCCGGAGGGTGTCGCTGATGTCCTGACAGTTCTTGTGATTGTTTCAGTCGTTTTTTTGATTCTGCGGCGAATTGCGCTGCCTGAGGTCAGGTTGATTACGACGGCCTACGATTATCTGCTATTGGCTATTGCCGTGGCACCCTTTATAACCGGATTTTTAGCCTATCATCTTACTCCGGATTACTATTTTTGGCTTATAGCTCACATTATTTGCGGCGAAATTTTGCTAGTGGCCATACCATTGACCAAGCTTTCTCATTTTGTTCTGTTTTTTCTCAGCCGTGCCCAGCTTGGCATGGATTACGGAATTAAGCGCGGCGGTATGAAAAGTAAAGGACTAGCTTGGTAGAAAATCGAGCATCCCTAATGTTTAAAAGAACACCATCGTTTTAACCTATTAATAGAGAAGGACTAGAGATCATGCCGGAAGGAAAACTTTGCAATAAAAAACCGATAAACACTAAAGAAGAACTTCAGGCACTGCTGGCTGACAAAAGCGGTAAGCAGTATTACGAAGAAATGAATCATTTAGATGTGGATCGTAAAAAATTGTGGGATACGATTCAGAAAACATTGAAATCTCGATTGAAAACCTGGCTTGAAATCTGTTCGCATTGCGGATTGTGCGGAGAAGCCTGTTTTTACTATCTTGCAAACAATCGGGACCCCAAGCAAGTCCCATCCTATAAGATCCAGTCAACGCTTGGTGAAATCATTAAACGCAAGGGGGATGTCGACAATGCGTTTTTGCTGGAGTGCATGGATACTTCCTATGCCAAATGCACCTGTTGCACGCGTTGCGGAGTATATTGTCCCTTCGGCATCGATACTGGAGTCATGTTCAGCTATTTGCGTGGTTTATTGTTTGGGCAGGGTTTTGTTCCATGGGAAATGAAAATCGGCTCCGGGATGCACAGGGTATACCGTGCCCAGATGGATGTAACCGTTGAAGACTGGGTGGATACCTGTGAATGGATGGCAGAGGAATATGAAGATGACTGGCCGGGACTAACGATTCCGGTCGATGTGGAAAATGCCGACATCATGTATACGGTCAACGCCAGGGAACCGAAACACTACCCTGAAGACATTGCCGAAGCGGCGATTCTGTTTCATGTTGCCGGTGAAAATTGGACCGTGCCGAGCGAGGGTTGGGAAGAAACCAGCCTGGCGATGTTCGGTGGCGATTGGGAAGCCTGCAAAATGCAGGTGGAATCAGTGTACGATGCCATGGAACGTCTAAAGCCCAAACGGATGGTCGTGACTGAATGCGGCCACGCCTACCGGGCGACGGTGATCGAAGGACCATATTGGGCGGGTCTCAAAACCGGGAAAACACCGGTGGAGAGTCTGCATTATGTAGAATGGATAGCGGAAGCCCTCCGGACCGGAAAACTCAAGATTGACCCCTCAAAAAAAATCAAAGAACCGGTAACTTATCAGGATTCCTGCAACTACGTCCGCAACGGGGGTCTGGGAGATATTGGCCGTGAAATCATGAGTTACATGGCAGAGGATTTTCGAGAAATGACACCCTGCCGGGAGCATAATTTTTGCTGTGGCGGTGGCGGTGGACTGAACGGTATCGGCCGCTATCGACAACAACGCAATATCGGCCTAAAGGTTAAGCGGGACCAAATTTTAGCCACCGGAGCCAAGCTTGTCATTTCACCCTGTCATAACTGCTGGGATGCCATCCGGGATTTGGAAGAAGTCTATAAAATCGGTATACGGTGGTCTTTCTTAAAGCCTTTGCTAATTAATATGATTGAGGTTCCGGAGCACCTACTGCCGAAAGAAGAAGCTGCCTAGGGTTTGGTATCTGGAGTTTGAAATCACTATCGAAATACCAACCACCAAACTATGAATTTAATTACGCTGAAAAAAGATGGGGTTTTCGCAGAAAACAATAAAGCTGTCGAAAGCGATCCATTGATGTTTCTCAGCTACCAGGTTGACCTGGTCGAAGGTTATACGCTACGTAGCTTCTTTCAGATGTTTGAAAAATATGCATTGCTTGCGAAACTGAACCCATTTTTACCGGACTGCTTGCAGCAATATCTGGCGAGCCCTAAGCGCGATTGCACCAGCCCTGAAATCGATTATTTGGAATTTCATAAAACGGTTGAGATGATCGGATTTCCCGGTGAGCCACGTCTGGAGATTTTCAACACCCTGTGCGGAGTGCGCGGTAAAGATACCTGTGAATTAAAATCATTTCACATGCAGAGCCTGCTGGATATACCGTTGAAACTCGGCATGTTGAAGCACATTGTTTTCGGCGATAAAGTGGATGTGTTTGAGTTTGATACGGTTTTCAGCCTCTTTGAGTTTATTGATGGAATTATATGGGAATTAAGTTTTCATGGGACTCCCAAAGAGTGCGCATTGTAAGGAGATGACTATGTTTAAAAAAATACTGTTTGCAACAACGGCGTCACCGACTTGTGATAATGCAGCCAAAGTAGCCTTTGATCTGGAATTGAAATGGGATGCGAAACTCATCGTATTTCATGTACTCGGAGTTCCCACCCGCGGTTTCAGTCCCTTTGTGACGGATGTGAGAACCGGTGAGACCGAAGAACTTGATATCGACTATGTTGATTGGGTCAAAGAGGAAATGAAAAACACCTACGGGGAGCTGCTCAAAGACAGTGAAAACTCGGTGCTCGAGGCCGTTGTCGGTGCGCCACACCGGGAGATACTGCGCAAAGCCCGAAAAGAGAATGTCGACATGATCATCATGGGATCGCATACACGGGAGGAAGACGTGGGGGCGACTCGCTATCGGGCGATTGCCGGAAGCACGATGCAAAAAGTGGCCAAGGCCGCGCGATGTGCAGTCGTGATCATCAGCCGTCCGTGTACGACCTGCTGGAAACTGTTTTCAAATATCGTTGTCGGAATCGATTTTTCCAAGCCGTCAGAATATTCATTTCTATGGGCCTCCAAATTAGCCAAAGAGGTGGGCGCAAAACTGCATATATTCCATGCATTTGATATCTCATCTGGTAATTTCGGTCAGATTCGAGGACAAAACGAAATCGAACAGAAAATTGCCGAAGCGCGCGAGCGAATTGAGAAAAACTACATTCCTAAAATGAAGAAATATGATAATTACGACATCGAGATATGGGAAGGAATTCCGTATGTCGAAATCCTGAAGTTCGCCCGGGAAAGACAAGCCGATTTGATTGTTATGGCACACCATACCCGGGACATCGATCCGAAAGACGCCCTGCTGGGCAGCACAGTTGAGCAAGTTGTTTTGAGGGCTGCTTGTCCGGTTGCAAGTGTTAATCACCCGGACAAGGTGGCGAATTTGGATATTTGATGCCAGGAGTTAACAACTGGTGACTAGTGATGAGAAGGTAGCGGTCGAAAAGAAAGTTCTCATCGTCGACGATGAATTGGACCAGCGAATCTATGTTGCCACATTGTTTAAAACCAGCGGGTATACTGTGATAGTCACCAAGAACGGCAATGAAGGTTTACAGAAGGCCAAAGAGCTGAGGCCGGATCTCATTATTTTGGATGTGATGATGCCGGAGGTCGGCGGTGTTGATATGTACCGGAAGCTAAAAAGTGATCCAGCGCTGAGAGATATTCCGGTCATTATGCTGACCGGTGTCGGAGAAAAATCATTTTCCCATTATCTGAAAATGCTGAATATTCAAATTAAAGAATCCATACCCGAGCCGGATGCCTACATGGAAAAGCCGCTAGATCATGAAAAAATGCTGGAACTTGCCGAACAGCTCTTATACACAGCGTCTTGATAAGTTGCGTATTCTGTCTTTGGATCGTTGACGTTAAAACTACCGCATAGTTTCCAACATGCAGAACGCTGTGTATGTATTCGCAATGATTTATGTCGTTCTGTATAGACTGATGCAAGACCATGCGTTCACTGTTACCTGCCCTAGATGTTTCACTATACGAATACCTTTGTCGAACGCTGCAGCATCCTGCGGTAACGGCAAGTTTAGCCATAGTTTCTTCCAGATTTAAATTAGCTATTTTAGTTCACTTCAATCTCTGTGGCGACACCTATGGATAACAAGATATTACTGGCAGATGACGAAGAAGGAATTCGCAAAGTTCTGGGCATATCGCTGACCGATAGCGGATATGATGTCATAACCGCTGAAAATGGAGAAGAGGCTCTTGAAATTTTTCGTCGAGTCCAGCCCTCCATTGTTCTGACCGATATTAAAATGCCGGGCATGGACGGGATCGAATTGCTCCAAAAAATTAAGCAGGAAGATCCGGACACGGAAGTTATTATGATTACCGGACACGGAGATTTGGACTTGGCCATCAAGAGTCTCAAATACGAAGCGACCGATTTTGTTACCAAGCCCATCAATGATGATATTCTGGAGATTGCTCTCAAAAGAGCCCATGAAAAAATGGATATGCGACGGCAGTTGAGGCAATATACCGAGAACTTAGAGGAGTTGGTTCGAAAGCAATCTGCCCGGCTGGTGGATATCGAGCGCCTGGCTGCAGTGGGGCAGGCCGTGGAGGGATTATCCTCTGCTATTCGGGACATCGCCGGAGATCTTGAAGGCGGCATCCGCTATTTTAACGAGATGCCCTGTTTCGTCGCGATCCATAACCGGGATCTCAAAGTAGTGGCAACCAATCAACTTTACAAGAGCCGGTTGGGGGACAAGGTTGGAAAAAGAAGCTGGGAGATATATAAACCCAAAGAGAACGATAAATACGCGTGCCCGGTGGCGAGGACCTTCGACAGCGGACAGGGACAGCGTAGCCAGGAAATTATCAACTATTTGGACGGCGGCCGGTTTTCGGCTATGGTGCATACCGCTCCCATCCGCGATAGTCGAGGAGATCTTGAACTGGTGTTGGAAATTTCCGCCGACATATCGGAGGTGGAACGGTTGCAGGAGGAATTGCGGACGACCCAGAAGCGCTATCAACAATTATTTGATTTGGTGCCCTGTTATATTACTGTCCAGGACCGCGACTTAAAAATAATGGCTTCCAACCAACTGTTCAAAGAAGATTTTGGTGAAGACATCGGTTCACATTGTTACGCGGTCTACAAGCATCAAGCACAGCCGTGTAACGAATGCCCCGTGGCCAAAACGTTTCGGGACGGCAACTCCCATCAATCCGAAATGGTTGTGACTGCCAAATCAGGGGATCAGTATCATGTGCTCATCAGCACCGCTCCGATTTTAAATGCCGTCGGCGTAGTTGAACATGTTATGGAGATGTCCACTAACATCACGGAAATCCGCCTGCTCCAGGATCGCCTCTCGTCTTTAGGTTTGATGGTGAGTTCCATTGCCCATGGTGTCAAAGGTATTCTTACCGGACTGGACGGCGGCATGTATTTTCTCGGCTCAGGCCTAACAGAAAATGATCCCGACAAGGTCGAAGAAGGGATGGACATTGTCAAACAGATGGTGGACCGCATGCGCAAGATGGTTCTGGATATCCTTTATTACGCCAAGGAAAGAGCGCTGGACTGGAAACAGGTGCCTGTGCTGCAATTTGCCGAGGATGTTATCTCGATTGTCACGCCAAAGCTTCAAAACCATCCGATTGAGTTCATCAGAGAATTTGATCCAACCATTGATAAATTCGAGGTAGATGCTGCGGTAGCAGCTACCGCGTTAACCAATATCATCGAAAACGCCATCGAAGCCTGTATTGAAGACCGCAACACAAATTCTCCTCAAATCATTTTTGCTGTCAAACAGGATCATAAGCACATCATTTTTACCATTCGGGACAATGGCATTGGAATGGATCAGGAAACCCGCGACAACATCTTTAATCTATTTTATTCGTCAAAAGGACAAAAGGGTACCGGCCTCGGATTGTTCATTGCTCGTAATATTATCCAGCAGCATGGTGGAACGATTCACGTCGAGTCGACTCCTGGTCAGGGATCGAGCTTTCGGGTGATGATGCCGAAAGTTCTTCCACCGGCTGCCAAAGAAGAATCTACCATACTGAAGTAAAAATGCGGCTGTTATGTTAAAACCGATCAGAAACCTTCGTTCCAGTCTTGTATCCAAACTGATTATCAGTGTCGGTATTATTTTACTGTTGATTATATCAACCTGGGCGTACTTCAGCATTAAATACCGCAAAGAACGGCTCAAAAATGAAATCATTGCCGAGACCGAACGCCTTGGCAACACTATTAAGCTGGGTACGCATTACTCCATGATGCTCAATTCCAGGGACGATATCAATCAGATTATTATGAATATCGGTAAACAGAAAAGGATTGAGAACATCCGGATTTATAACAAAGAAGGTGAAATCAAATATTCCAACGCGCCCGGCGAAGTTGATCAGTCTACCAATATCAAATCAGAAGCTTGCTATATTTGCCATCGCTCAGAACCACCGCTGGTGAACATTAGCCTGGATGAACGAACCCGCATACTAGAATCTCCGGAAGGCTATCGTCTGCTTGGAATAATCAGTCCCATATACAATGAAGCGGGTTGCTCCGCCAATGAATGTCATTTTCATCCGCAGGACAAAAAAATCCTCGGAGCTCTGGATGTCGTCGTCTCCATGGCGGAAACCGATAAAGAGATATTAATCATGCAGAAGGGTATTATCGGATTGGCCGGCATTACCTTTTTTGTTACATCCGCCATCATTTTCATTGTTGTGTTGCGCTTTGTCAACCGCCCGATTCGACAACTCATCCGTGGTACCAGAGCTATTTCTAAAGGACACTATTTAGAGAAAGTCGAGGTCGATCAGGATGATGAGATCGGGCAATTAGCCACTGCCATCAACCAGATGAGCACGGAGATCGGCAAAAAACAGGCAGAGTTAAACAGACAAAGGGATGAATACCAAAGCCTGTTTGAAACGGTTCCGTGTATCATTACGGTGCAAGACAATGAGTATAAACTCGTCGGTTACAATCGCGAGTTCGCCGATCGCTTTGACCCCCAACCGGGCGATCACTGCTTCCATGCCTACAAGGGACGCGATACCAAGTGCCCCAACTGTCCGGTAGAAAAAACATTTGCAGACGGCAAGGCGCATTACAGTGAAGAATCGGGTATCAGCAAAGATGGGAACCCCACTCATTGGATTGTGAAAACGTCGCCTATTCGAAACGAAGCCGGCGAAATTGTGGCCGCTATGGAAATGAACCTGGATATTACTAACCGTAAGCAGCTTGAGGAAGACCTGCAGCGCTCCGAGAAGAAATATCATGATATTTTCAACAACATCCGCAATCCCATTTTTGTCTTGGATGCCGATACCCTGGAAATTATCGACTGTAACCACAGTGTGCGATCCGTGTACGGATTTGCGAAAAACGAGATTATTCAACGATCATTTCTTGAGTTATTCAACGATGACGAGCAAAATCGGTATTCCGAAGAGTTAAAAACGTTGTCTGTTATCAATCAAGTCAAGCAGATTTGTAAGGACGGGAAGGCTATTTTTGTCGATATATGGATTTCACCCTCTGAGTATCCGGGTAAAAATGTGCTCCTGGTCACCACTAGCGACATCACCGAAAGGTTGGAAACCGAACAGCAGCTCATTCAAGCCAGTAAGATGGCGACTCTGGGGGAGATGGCCACCGGTGTTGCACACGAATTAAATCAGCCCCTGGCTGTTATCAAAACCGCCAGCAGTTTTTTTATGAAAAAAGTGAACAAACAAGAGCCCATAAACGACGAGATCCTCTACACCATGTCGGAGGAGATAGACAGCCATGTCGATCGAGCCACCAAGATAATCAATCACATGCGGCAGTTTGGTAGAATGTCGGATCAAAAGCTCGATAAAATTCAACTCAACGCCGTTTTGGATAAGTCCTTTGAAATTTTTAGTCAGCAGTTAAAAGTCAGAGGTATTGAGGTGGCCTGGGAGCTCGAACAAGACCTGCCTCTAGTCATGGCCGATGTTGATCGTATGGAACAGGTCTTTATCAATCTGCTCATCAATGCCCGCGACGCCATCGAAGAAAAATGGCAAGCCGCATCCTCGCCAAAAGGCGATAAAAAAATTACGCTGCGGACGTTTTCCAAACGCAAGCGAGTTGTTGTTGAGGTTGAGGACACGGGTATGGGAATTTCCAAATCGATTTCAGAAAAAATATTCGAGCCCTTCTTCACTACCAAAGAAGTCGGCAAAGGTACCGGTCTTGGCCTGTCCATCAGTTATCGCATCGTGCAGGATTTTGGCGGACATATTCGAGTGATTCCGCGGGCGGGGGAAGGAGCGACGTTTATCATTACCTTTCCGATTGCCGATAATCGGAACATCTGAGATCCTCGCTACAGGAATAAACCATGGATACCACCATATTGCTGGTTGATGATGAAGCCGGAATCCGTAAGGTATTAGGAATTTCTCTGCGGGACAGCGGATATACCGTACACACAGCCGAAAACGCAGAAAAAGCCTTGCGCCTGTTTAAAGAAATCGACCCGCCCATTGTGTTAACGGATATCAAGATGCCCAATATGGACGGCATCGAATTGCTACGCCGGATAAAAAAAGAAAATTCCGATACCGAAGTCATTATGTTTACCGGACACGGTGATATGGATCTAGCCATAAAAAGTCTCAAATACGAGGCCACCGATTTTGTCACCAAACCGATCAACAATGAAATTCTCGATATTGCTCTGAAGCGGGCTCAGGAGAGAATAAGCATGCGGCGCCAGCTGCGGAAGTATACCGAAAACCTGGAGCGTTTAGTCGAGGAAAAGGCACGCCAACTGTTGGAAGCTGAACGGATGGCAGCCGTCGGGCAAACCGTTACCGAATTATCCCACACCATCAAGAGCATCGCCAATGGTCTGAAAGGAAGTATTTTTGTGTTAGGCAAAGGAATAGAGTTGGATGACAAGAACTATTTGCACGAAGGGTGGAGGATGGTTGAAGGTAATGTGCAAAAAATTATGAACCTTTCCCTGGATTTGCTGGATTACGGGAAATATGCAGATGTCACCTTTACAAAGGGGGATCCAAATATTCCGGTGCGGGAAGTCGCAGAGCTGATGGCCGCAAAAGCCGCTGAGAGGGGAGTGGAACTGATAACGGAACTCAGCGATAATCTGGAGCCTTTGAGCTACGACCCTGAGGGATTGCACCGCTGTCTATTAAATCTGGTGTCGAACGCCATTGATGCCTGCAGGAAAGATAACGGCACTGCTAGAAAGAATGCCCTTGTAAGTATAAAAACCGCAAAAACAAAAGACGGGGGCGTGCAATATCAGATCATCGATAATGGCTGCGGAATGGATAAGAGTATTCAAGACAAACTTTTTCAAAGCTTTTTCAGCACAAAGGGCACCCTTGGAACCGGAATCGGGCTGATGATGACCAAGAAAATTGTTGATCAGCATCAGGGATCCATCGACGTGACGTCTCAAAAAGGCTTGGGCTCAACCTTCTGCATTAGATTGCCGGGAGGCGCCGTTGAACCCCTTTAAAAAGCAATACCGAAATCGAGTCACCAACCGCTTATTCTCTACACCTACACCCTGAAATTCTGAGCATTGCATGAAGCTTGATATATTCTTTTCCGACCTTTTGACAGATCGAAGGCCAGCGACAAAACGCTTAGTGCTTCGATTCGCAATTACAGCGACATATAATTTTTGACCCAACTGTTGCAATTGCTTACTCAGCAATAAGTCCTGAGGGAGTAAATACGTCATCGTATTTACGAATCGATGGACTTAGTATGCCCTTAATCGCATTTACAATGCTCCCTATAATGACATTTAACTATATCAAAATAGCCACTTGTAAGGATTGCATTTGAGATTTAGCTTTCGTAGAGTAAATCCTGCCAAAAAGTCGGTAGTTTCCCCGAGCGATTTTCCGAAAAGTGAACCCGCTACATTGCTTAACGTACTGTTGACAGTTAACTCCGTTTGATGACAACCCCTGAATTAGGAGGTGAGTTATGTTTGCGATCGGAGATATACTCAAGTCTGGTCTGCACAGCTTTCCCAACAAAGAGGCGATTGTATTCGAAGATGTGCGCCTAACCTACCGAGAATTCAACGATCGCGTGAATCGACTGGCGAATACCATCGTTTCAATGGGTTACTGGAAACAACCCGAGTTAACCCAGCAAGTCCTCAAAGAAGGTTGGCTCCATTCGGGAGATGTGGGTTGCCTGGATTCAAACGGATATCTATACGTAGTCGGCCGCAAAGACCATCACATCGCAAGCACCAGCAGCGAAACAAATGGCTCACTGCCTGAGAGACGTTCTGACCCTGACGCTTCGAACGGCCATCACTTGATGCATTAGCCATTTGTGACAAATTAAAAGCCCTTGACACCGAAAGTACCCGTTGGTAACCTGCTAAATTATCTCCGATACTACTTCAATGTCATAGGTGAATGGGATGATGGTCGGTTTTCAGTACCATGATATGTTTCCTTTAGCGGACGCTTTCACCGCGTATCGTCTTCTGACTAAAGATCCTGTTTCTGTCACAGTCTTCAGTGGCAATGACATATTAACTGTTACAGGGGAGGGCTTGACGAACTTATCCCAGCACGCATTTACCGATGTCTCACATTTGATGCGCTCCTCTCATCTAAAGCTGCTTTCCGGTATTTTTGATGACCCTGAAAGCTCAGCCAACGATCGATATGTGGCGCTTGAGCTGCTACAAAATGCCGTAATTGCTGCCGAAGGTATTTTCCCGATGTGTCAGGACACTGGAACCGCTGTTATCATCGGGAAAAAGGGACAACGGGTTTGGACGGATTGCAGCGATGAAGAAGCCCTCTCGCGAGGGGTATATAACGCCTATACCCAGGGTAATCTGCGTTATTCGCAAAATACTCCCTTGAGTATGTACGAGGAGAAGAACACTGGATGCAATCTTCCGGCCCAAATCGACCTGTACGCCACCCAGGGCGATGAGTATCGATTTTTATTTATCGCCAAGGGGGGGGGGTCTGCAAATAAGACCTTTTTATTTCAGGAAACCAAGGCGGTTTTGACACCGGATAAATTGCTGGATTTCATGAAACGCAAAATGAAGTCTTTAGGCACTGCCGCCTGTCCGCCTTACCATCTGGCATTTGTCATCGGCGGAACATCAGCCGAGTTAAACCTCAAAACTGTCAAACTGGCATCTGCTGGCTATTTAGATGGTTTGCCCACTGAAGGGAGTGACACCGGACATGCTTTTCGCGATCTGGAACTTGAAACCCGTCTGCTGGCAATTTCCAGAGAGCTTGGCATCGGAGCGCAATTCGGCGGGAAATACTTCTGCCTGGATACGCGGGTGGTTCGGTTACCCCGCCATGGCGCCTCGTGTCCAATTGGTTTGGGCGTCAGCTGTAGCGCCGATCGCAATATTAAAGCTAAAATTACCCGGGAAGGTATTTTTCTGGAGCAGCTTGAAACGGATCCGTCGAGGTATCTGCCCAAGGTAGAGGTGGCGGGGGAGGATGCCATCCGCGTGGATTTGAACCGACCCATGGCTCAAATTCGGGAACAGCTCAGCCGGTATCCGGTTGCCACCCCGTTGCTTTTATCCGGTAAGATTGTCGTGGCACGCGATATCGCGCATGCCAAACTAAAAGACCGGCTTGATGGTGGCGCGCCGCTTCCGGACTACTTTAAGGACCATATCATTTACTATGCCGGCCCGGCAAAAACACCAACCGGTTTCCCGTCGGGATCGTTTGGACCGACGACAGCCGGCCGCATGGATCCATATGTGCCTCTGTTTCAAGCTCAAGGCGGATCTATGATCATGCTGGCCAAAGGGAATCGATCAAAACGGGTGACGGAGTCTTGCCAAAAATACGGCGGTTTTTATTTGGGTTCGATTGGCGGACCGGCTGCCAGACTCGGTAAGGATTGCATCACCCATATTGAGACAGTTGAATTTCCCGAACTGGGTATGGAGGCTATTTTTAAAATCACGGTTCAAGATTTTCCTGCTTTTATTATTGTGGACGACAAGGGGAACGACTTTTTTGAAAAACTGCTGAACTAGTTTTTTCTTAAACCCATATCTCTCAAAATGTATTGTAAAATACCCAATGATGATTCTAATATTCATTCTAACTCATAACTTGAAAAAATGATAAGGAGTGTGTTTATGACAGCGAAAATGAAAACGATGGATGGAAATACGGCAGCTGCCCACGTTGCCTATGCAATGAGCGATGTGGCCACACTTTACCCGATTACCCCTTCTTCGCCCATGGGTGAAATCGCAGATGAATGGGCCGCCGAAGGCCGCAATAACATATTCGGTCAAACCATGACGGTTCGACAGCTTCAATCAGAAGCCGGGGCTGCAGCTTCGGTACACGGATCCTTGGCAGCCGGTGCCTTCACGACAACCTTTACGGCTTCTCAAGGCCTGCTGCTAATGATTCCGAATATGTTTAAAATGGCAGGCGAGCTGCTTCCCGGAGTTCTGCATGTGTCCGCACGGGCAATAGCGGCACATGCGCTGTCTATTTTCGGCGACCATCAAGACGTGATGGCCGTGCGCCAAACCGGGTTTGCCCTGCTGGCATCGGCCTCGGTGCAAGAAGTGATGGATATGGCTCTCGTTGCCCATTTAGCCGCCATCGAATCCAGCGTGCCATTTGTGCATTTCTTTGACGGTTTTCGGACATCTCATGAAATTCAAAAGATTGCCGTTATTGATTATGAAGACATGGCCAAACTGACGAATTGGGATGCAGTTGCTAGATTTCGTGCGCGGGGCACCAATCCGGAGAGACCCGAACTGCGGGGTACGGCTCAAAACCCGGATATTTATTTTCAGGGTCGCGAGGCAGCCAACCCGTATTACCTCAAGGTCGCCGGTATTGTCAGTGATTATATGAAAAAGGTGAGTGACCTAACGGGACGCAATTATCAACTTTTCGATTACGT
>JASFJP010000040.1:0-14397 GCA_050121225.1 Desulfobacterales bacterium | reverse complement strand
ACCTTTTTCATTTTATTCCCTCCTCCAAGGCCATGGCATTGCGTGGACATTCCGTTGCGCAAACGCCGCAGCCCTTGCAGTAATCCATATTAATGCGCCGCTCTGCTTTTTCGACTATTACCGCCATTTCAGGACAGTAAAACCGGCAGTAATCGCATGCGTTGCAGCTACCGCAATTAAAACATCGCCCAGCTTCCTGTTTGGCGGCATGGTTTTCCAATGTGGTTTCGATTTCAGCAAACGACCGGGTGCTTTTTTTGGCATCCAAAAATGATGGTTTTACTCTGGATTCTGTCTGAAAATAGTCGATGTTTATTTCGTCATAGGTGACGACGTGTGCGTTCTTGCTGGGTTGCCCGTCATTCAGATAAGTTTCCATGGAAAGCGCCGGTCCGGACCCGACCTGGCATGCAGCAATGCGTTCTTTAACCGTACCCAGATTAGTGTCAAAATAGGTGTCCAGGGCGATGGCCGCCTGTTTACCCGAGGCAATTGCATCGGTGACGCTCTTTACCGGAGCAGTTAAATCACCGCCGAATAGGAGCGGTATCTTGTTTTCAATTATTTGACAGTGGCTCAGGGATACCGACCGCGTCTCCTCTGCGGCTGACCTTTGCCAGAGCGCTTGTGCTTCGGCGCCGATAGCGGAAAAAATTCGCTGTACCTTTATAATTTCTGTTTTTTCGCCATCCGGTATTACTCGAGCTCTACCACGGATTGCCTTTTTACTGACTTTCATTTTTCGCAACGTGAGGATATAACGCGGTGAATCTGAATCATCGCTGCGATTTTTTTGGATTCGAATGGGCGAGACCAATTCCTTGATGGCAATTCCTTCCCTGATTGCCATTTCGACCTCCGGTGCAAAGGCCGGCATATCCTGTATTCGGCGACGGTAAACTATTAGCGGCGTGGCCCCCAGGCGAGCCAGTGACCGAGCAACGTCAATCGCTGTGTTACCACCACCGACAATTGCCGCTGTGCCGGTGAGAGTGGAGGTATTGTCTTGTTGCACATTTCGCAGAAACTCCAGCCCATCATAGGCTAGGTTTCCCCCGTCAATTTTCATTGAGATCGGCCGGCCATAACCACAACCGATGAACAGAGCATCGTATTCGCGATATAACTTTTGCAGGACGTTTTCCGTGACCGGAGTGTTACACTGGATGGTGACGCCCAAGTCCTCAATGCGTTTGATCTCGTTTTTAAGGATCGCCCGGGGCAGGCGATAGCTCGGGATTCCCCAGCGCAGCAAACCGCCGGGTTCGGACCAGGCTTCATACACATCACAGCTGTATCCCAATCGACGCAGAAAATAGGCGGCCGCCAGACCGGCTGGGCCGGATCCGGCAATGGCGATCTTTTTCCCGTTTGTTGCTTTTAAATTTAAATCCGGCTTTCTGCCCTTTGAAATTGCGATGTCACCCAGAAATCGTTCAAGGTTGTGAATCGCAATGGGTTCATCTAAATTAGTGCGGTTACATTTGCTTTCGCAGGGATGAAAACAGACCCGCCCACACACTGAGGGAAACGGATTTTCCAAGACTATCTTCTGCCAGGCGCTTTTTAGCAAACCCCATGACGCCAGCATTTCGATACGTGATATGTCCTGACCTGCAGGGCATGCTGCACTGCAGGGTGCGGTTTTTTCTTCATATTTGGGATGAAAAAACCGCCAGGAGCCGGTTTTGTTCACCGCGGTCGACGTGTTGGAACGGGGCATGAATAAAGGTATTTCGCCAGGCGATAGGGTTTTCATTTTGTGTGTCCTGTTTGGATTCTGAAGCCGGTTTTGAGCATATGACCTCGACGGAAACGGTCCCAGTTTATTCTGTTGCGGCAATCAGTGCCCTTAGTTTAAAATTGCATTCGGTGTTCTGTGAGCGGTCTCCATGGTTTAGTCCATTGGCCCCAAAACCCGTACGTCTGCATAGGCATCTTTTGATGCCTGAATGTTTTGTTCCGGCTTGGCGGCGATGTTCTCTTGGATGGCATTGGCGATCATGTCCATGGGCGGTTCATCCAGCATCCGAGCAAACGCTCCGATCATGGCCGTATTTATTATTGGATGCGTGCGGGTTCCCAAATGATTATGGATGGCAATACGAGTCGCATCAACGTGCGCCAAATTGAAGCCTGAAAAAACACTCGAATTACCAGGTTGTGTCGGTGCATTTAATAAAATCCAACCGCCGGGTTTCAGCCCTTTGGTGACATCGACATTTTCGAGCAATTTAACATCCTGTACCACGACATGGTCCGGCGTATACACGTTGCTGCGGACAAGAATTTTTTCTGTATCAAGCCTCAGATAGGCTTCAACCGGTGCCCCCCGCCTTTCCACCCCAAAAACCGGAAAAGACTGCACAAAATACCCAGCTTTGAAAAATGCCTTCGCCAGCAAAATAGTCGCCACAACCGTACCCTGACCGCCCCGACCGTGAAAACGTATCTCTTGCATTTTTTACCCAAGGTTTCGTTGATAAGTTGACGTGATGATTAGGTTTTTTATTCTAACATTAAAAACCTGGTCCTCAGGGCCAGTCTAAGATCCCGCCGCCGGGGGTCAGAGATAACCGGCTCGAATTCTTTTGCTGCCACCTGAAACCCGGCACCTGAAACCAGAACACGGCTGGTCACGGTAATTACCTCTTTAACACCTCTGGGGTCGGATATTTACGTTTGCATCATCTAATTCATCAATCTGACTGTCTTTGCTTGAGGAAACAAAATATATTATAAATTGCCGAACCTGTCAAAACCCTATGAACGACTCAAACGGAATAAACTATGGTTTGTTTTCCATGATTGAATAGATGAAACGCTCGCTAGAAAAAAATAGATCAGTCACGCGGCTATTAGTTACATTTTTGTGTTATATTACCTAATTTTATACATTTTTTTCATGCTTAATAAAAAAGTCCTTCACCGCCTTTGATTTCGGATCGAGATTGGTCAGACCGCATTGTTCAGCCCAGTGCATGGCCTCCAGATACTCTTCGGCGGTGATACTACGCTGGATTTTGGGGTAATCATAGGCTTTATAATCCACGTGATACTGATGCATTATGTTCACATAAGTGGACTTAGGTAGGTTTTTTGCTACCCATTTCATAAATTTATCGGTTCCGGCCACGTTATTTCTCGATAAATTCGCCATTTTCAATTTCTTTTGATACCAGAGTTTTTCCTCCATCGAACAGCATGGTCACGTAGATTCGATTTTTACATCCGACGCCAATGACTTCTTTGCGCATTGAATAGGTTACACTGCCGTTTTCTTTGAAATTTTGCATCAGCTCATAGGTCTTGTTGATGAAGAGGTTAAATTCTTCACCGCATTCACCGCAGCGTACGTTTAAGAAAAAGCCATCCTCAGATGCTCGGGTCACGTTGGACTTGAAAAGCTTTTCGGTCAGTTTTTTAAACATTACGGCGCCTCCCTAATATGGGGTGATTCTATTTTTTATAGTGCACGGATTTCATTTAAGTCAAGGAAGTTGATGATGCCATGAAATTTGGCACCCTTTGTAATCCAACACACAGGTTGAACGACCTACCGATTGAGCGATATAAGGGTCCGCCGTCGTATATGCCAGCGGTTGTTGAATCCGCCAGCGCTAACACCGCTTAGCTGAGTTTGACATCAATAAAAATGGTACATACTCTTCTCCAATGTTAACACATGTGACGCCTTACCCCCTTATCGGAAGCCATTTCAGACAATAATCGACACAGGAGGGAACTCAATGTCCTTTAGTAGGAAAGCGTTGTCTCGCGGTCCGGTAGCCCGGCTGTCTCGGCGTATTGTGTTTTGGGTGTTTATCAGCGTCATTGTTATTGAAACTCTGATTTTCATTCCTTCCTTTAAAAACCGGGAAAAAGAACTATTAAACCAACTGAAAGAAGTTTCGGCTGCCCGGGTGGCTTTGATCATGCAAATCGTTGCACCGGATGCATCCGATGATGTGCTTTTTGCTCATGTCAAACAGCTTCAGAATGACAGGGTTGTGATTGGCGGGGTGCTTTTCAAGGCGGACGGCAAAAAAATCGGAGAATTTGGCGAAATGCCGGAGCTCATGGTTGCGGATGTTAACCAATCGGGGATGACTTTTCTGCTGAGCCGCGACAAATCCCGATATGACATTGCCTGCTCGCCCGTGGAACTTCAACGAGATTATCGCCTAATCCTGCGTCATGATTCATCAACCGTAAAGCGGGATCTGTGGGATTTCTTTTTGCGGATTGCCAGCCTGGTGGTGATTATTTCTTTGTTCGTTACGGTTGGCACTTGGATACCCCTGCGCCGTATCGTTGTCAAACCTATTCTGAAGCTCAGAAATGACTTGATTAGAGCCGGTGAAGCCATCAGTAAAGATCAAAAAACACCGGAATTTTCCTCCGTGAATATTCACCGACAGGATGAACTCGGAGAAGTCATCCGTGCCTTCCACCAGATGTACAGTCAAATATCGGATGCAATCAATGAACGTAAAAAGGCCGAGGAAGCTCTGCAGGAGAGTTTTCAGCAGGTCGAAGCCTATTCAAAGGTTCTGAACAATGAACTGGAAAAAGGCCGGCAGATGCAAGTAAATTTTCTGCCCAGCCAGCTCCTGCAAATGCCTGGGTGGGAGACCGCTGCTTTTTTCAAGCCCGCGCGACAGGTTTCCGGTGACTTTTATGATGTCTTCAAATTGCCTGGAGACAGCATCGGCTTTGTAATTGCCGATGTATGCGACAAAGGTGTGGGTGCCGCTCTTTTTATGGCGCTTTTTCGCAGCCTGATCCGCATTTTTTCGGGGCAAACGACCCTCGAAGGATCGCCCATTACGTGCAGTATCAGCCATTTAAACGATCAGGTTCCGGTACTGCAGGACCCCCTGCCGATCCCCGCCGACGTCAAGGCCCTAAACGCGGTTCAACTCACCAATAATTACATTGCGTTGAACCATGGCGATCTGGCCATGTTTGCGACACTGTTTTTTGGCATACTGAACCCGGCTACTGGTTTGCTGAGTTACATTAACGGTGGACATGAGCCACTGTATATTGTTGGCCCTGATGGCGGCGTAAAAGCAAATCTTTCTGCTACCGGACCATCCGTGGGCATCCAGTCGAAAATAGAATTCAAGGTAAAGCAAGCTCAAATGGAACCAGGCGACATACTACTGGGGTATACGGATGGGGTGACGGAGGCAAGCGCAGCCGACGGCCGTTTTTTTACCAGGGATCGGTTTCTGAAAATCCTGGAAACTCCGGTATCAACCGCCACAGATCTTATCGACCATATTTCCGATACGATTCAAAATTATATTGGCGAAGCCGATCAATTTGACGATATTACGTTACTAGCCATGCGGCGAATTCCCTGAGTGGAAATCGATATTCCCTGGATTAGGTTAACACCGGGTTGGATTTTCAGCTAGCATCGGAAAGTCGATACTTATTTCTTAACAAGATTGCTTGTATTGGAGTTGAAAAATATCGTGGTTTTCGGTTATAAGATGATAGTAGCGATTTAAAACCCTATCACACTTCCGAATTTGGAACGGTAAGATTCTTATGCACAACTGGATACCATTTACCGAAGGAGAATATCTGGTCGAAAAGATTTTATTGCTGGCTGCCAACCAAAATGCGTTGGTGGTTGAAGACGCCATTGTCGAGGTATACGCAGATACGCACGGCCAGCGGCATTTAAAAGGTCGGGGCCGTATCCGTAACATATTGATGGTTGAATTGCTGGAAGATAGCGATGATTTAGATCTGTTGTTGGATTTCGGACAGGAATTCAAATACCGTCTCAGAAAACCGAACCTCCAGAGCGGGAAAGTGTTTGCTCCTGATGTGAAATCATCTCTTCAGTTCACCCCCACATCTCCCTGGGGGCAAATACCTGAAGATGAGTTTGAAGACCTTGTGTCCCGACTGCGGATTCTCACTTGACACGCACTGGACCGGTCACAATGTTAACACTTGTATTAAGACTGCATTGCTGAGTGTCGCATTCGAAGTACGCCTGTTTGTGGCTGCGCCGCCATGTTTCGGGAGCAAATCCTTTGCCGAATTACATCAGTTTGAAGTATTAATTTTCCTATAGGGGGATATATGAAAAAACAACGTCGCTCATCTGCAATTCTTTACGTGTTACCACTTGTTTTGATCTCGGGTCTGCTTTTCTTCTCAGATTTCGTAAACGCCAAAGATCCCGGGAAGAATCAACCCAATAACTTAGGCAGGATGCATGTCATTGGTCTAATTAATCCGGATGGCGGGAAAAGTGTCCGGGCTGTTGTTGATCAAAGCGAGAGTGATAAGATCATTCGTTCGCTTTTGGAAAAATATTCGTCCAGAATCATAGATCGGATTCACTTTTTCGAGGTCACGTCTTGGGAAGATATGGGGAAGATTATGGTGGTTGCCAGTGAAGAGCAAAATCTGCTCATCTTAAGTTTGTTCCAGGAAGTGAAGCGTTTGAAACGAAGAACGAGGACGCTTATTGGCGCTTCGGCATCGTTTAGTCAACAGTTCAGGCAACTCTCCAACGCACGAAATAAAGCCTTGCATGATGGTAGATTTCCATGAACGGTTTGCTGGGCCGCGTTGACTTGAACCGATAACCGATATCATTCTTGACGACAGCTTTCTTGAAGTCCTACATAAAAAATTTCGCTGATATTTTTTGGGACTGGCTCAAATAGAGGGATCCTGACTGGTAAATCAAAATGTTTTGATTATTTGCTTTTTCATGCGGTTATATTCTTCCAGCGTGATTAACTTTTTTTCAACCATTTGGGCGAGCTCGGTTAACTCCCGGATACGAATTGCTTCTGGATCCTCCAGCTGCAGTTTGGTGATCGACGAACGGTTTTCAAGTTGCGCCGCTTTATTGGGGTTGCCGACCTTTAAGGAGGCCAATCCTCCCAGAAAGCTGATTTCGAAACTTCTGCCCTGAAAAACGGGCGATTGCTCCATTTCTTGAAGCGTTTTTCTGCCTTTGGATTTAATGCGCCAATAAATAAAACTTCCTGAAAATCCGATGAGCAGAATTCCACCTAGCAGAATCCACAGCAAGTACTGCGTGACGCCCCGGAAAAAAATTACTAGGACACCTAACCCCGCTATGATCAACAGATGGAGAAACAAAATGAAGTGGGTCATGAGTACCGCTTTAAAAATTTCTCTGCCCTGTTCATTGTTTTCAGCCTGCATTGATGGCTCCGCATTATGGGGTTGGAGTCCGGAGTTATCTGGCGGTTCAATAAATTAGATGTTAAGAACTGTTTGATCTAAGTCAATCGATGGCCAAATCCCGCAAGTTGTCTCCAGTCAGCACTAGACTCAGACGTAACACGTCGGAATTATTCGTGAAAAAACAAAAAAAAATAAGGCGAATCACGAAACCACGAAATTTCAAAAACTCGGAAGAAAACTATAACTAAACTTCCATTTTCGTGCTGTCGTGATTGATTTTTTTATGCTTCCAAGCCGCATGCAATGGTTCAAAGTTTATTAGGAGTGCGGAGATCCCTGTTTTATGTGCTACCATTCACTGCTAAGCCTGCGTGCTACCGTACGCCAACTCGAATTCATCTTCGTTATTGCGTCTATGGCAATATCAAGATGGGGATCCATGTACGTTGAATAAATCAGATAATTTCCCTTTGGTCTTCTCCTGGAAACGTTTGATATATTGCTTGAAGTTGGTGATCAGCACATGCTCACAGAAATCTTCAAGTTTACTATTCGTATATCGTTCCAAGGTTTGTCGAATATATTCATGTTCCTTCAGCGACATCCGCGTCTCCTTCGGCTAGGGTGCTGGCTCCCGGCCTAAACTATCAGAATAAAACCGACTATCCAACAGCAGTTCTATGGTTTTTGGGTCGATTGAGAGACGAGTACTAACTTAGACTTTGTTCTTTAATGCATTCAGATGCTTAAAATTCTAACATAAAGGTATCTCATTGTGCAAATTTGCTTACTTCGGACCCTTAGGATGTGATGGGAATGAATACAGCAGTTTTAAAGAAGATCCGTCCGAATATATAGATGCTTAAAACCCCATGACATCGATAGCGTCCTTCAATCTGCGTTCATTAAGGGGAAAGGCGGGTTGGCGAGGTTGCGGGAAAGCTTCACGCTGGGCTTTATTTACGCGCTTGGAAAGGGATGTATTATAAAACCCTAACTTCATAATGCGCTCTTTTTCATAAAGCTTAAGCTTTATTTTGGTATCTTGGTATTTCCAATTATATATCTTTTGATCTTTTATCACATCCAGTGTGGTTCGTGGAGATCCATATTTTTGATTAAGTTGGTTTTTAAGCTGGTTAAACAAATCAATAGTTTCGACCTTGACGTAAGCGGCAAAGAATTTGCCCTCATAGAAACCGTAAATCACACCGGGGATATCAATTTCGAACAGAGTGTAAGACTTTTGGGGATTTACATAGTAGCTGACATCATTTCTTTCAGAAATCTTCGCAAAATGCGCTAACTCTGAAATAGAGGTACCCCATTTGATTCCCAGGAATCCGGTTTGCAATTCGGCTGCCGATAGCGGAGCACTGCTCGTCAGGGTGACGATCAATCCAATTAACAAATGTTTCAAAGGTCTCATTACCATATTCTCATATTGGCGTTTTAATACATGATTGTGTACATGAGATGATTCATTGAGCTACAGCGATGAGTTTTTCTGCGGGTATTTCCGGCGCAATTCATCCAGTTTGGCAACATACTCAGCTTGATGAACAAGGCCGATTTGGTTTTTGATTTCATTTAGAGACGAATTTATGTAGGGTCTGATGTCGATACCCATAGAATTGAGGTTCGCGTCATTTGCTTTGTCGAGAATCAGGACACAATAGTACGTTGTTAATATCCGTACTTTAGGATCTCTTCTTAATAGATAACTTCTTCCTCCGAGGGTGTTCAAGAGATAACCTGAATATACATAGAGGACGTCCAAAGAGGGGCGCCCCTTTATAGTTGCCGCTCCTTTCGCATCCAATATAAACCAAAGATAAAAGGTTTTCATTACCGATTCAATAACTTCAGATTCGTGATTTAATACCTGTTTGGTAAGAAGGACGCGTTTTTTACCCAAAGATCGATAAAAATGGGCAACATTTCGAACCATATTGTACAGTGAATCCATTTCACCGGTGATTATTGGGGGATTGACCGTTAGTTTTTCAACTGCAATTTGATATTGAAGATAGCTACCCCCTTTTAATTCATAGGCCTGAACATATGGCTGATTGTCAAGATAGGTAAAAAACGACTTGATTTGGCGTTCGATATCTGAAGCGTCCGTTTGTTTTAGTCCGTCAGCATCCTCGCTCTTCTTCTGATCTTCCCCTTCTTCTTCCTCTTCACCAAAAACCTCTGCCAATTTATCTTCAGGCACATTCTGTCCCTTGACGACGGTCAATTCTTCCTGAAGATCGGTGATTTTTTTTTCAAGCTCATCTGTTTTTTGGCGCCAGACTTCTTGTTCTTCCTGGACTGCGGTAGCAAGTTTACCTCGGTACCAACTCATCATTTTGTTGAAGACAAAGTAGCCGATAACGGCAACGACCACAACGGCGACGATTATCTTGACCGATTTATCCATTTTCTGAGATGTACCTCCATCTTCTGTAACACCATGGAAAAAGACGTTTCCCGAAATCGTTTGCGATCACCATGTTTATCGCCTACTCCTTCCTGGCAACTACATGGTGAAAGGATCGCGAGCACCGATTTTTGAAGCCGGTGCACGCCTCACTTTTATGGAAACATCCTGTGGAGGCGAAGCAGGTCAGCCTTTTGGTTCGCCCCGGTCATTTTAAAGAGATTCGAATCGGGTAATATAAAGCAGATATGACTATAAAAGGCAATAGGGAATGGAAAAACGAGTTCACAAGATTTGCCGTTCTATTTCCAGGCGCGCTGGGGCATGGTCCTAAAGGTCCTCAAGCAGCAGCGATTTTTCCCGTACGCAAAGCCACAGCCTGTATGTAAATCATTACACAATTTGGGCGTTTACAAATAGAGGTGATGGGTGATGAGCTTTTGAGATGACGGATGGTTGCTTTTGCTGAAAAGCGGTGGAATACTCCGAACAGACCCGCGCCCCTGTCGCTTCACAGATTTTCCTTTTTTATCGTTTTCCGGGCAGGAGGTTTTAAGAATTGATAACGATCTGTAGATTGCAGGTCGAGATCCTGTATCTCGGTTCCTCGCAGGATACTCATGGGCACCTTAACACCGGCCGCTCCAAGGGCCCAGACCTTGCGGTAAAAATCCGCCTGTCCGTTGACGGCTTTGCCATTTACCTTCAGAATCAGATCGCCGATTTGCAATTTGGCCCTTTCAGCCGGCCCTCCCTGCAATATACGGATAACAAAAACACGTCCATGAGATTCTTCCGTATGCACTCCTAACCAAGGTTTTTGGGATAGACGGGATCTCCCGATAGTCTTCAGGTCGCTAAGAATCGGCTTGAGCAGATCGATGGGAACAAACATGTTGGATTGGACGACACCAAAACCTCTGACCGCTACCTGAGTAAAAATAGAACCAATGCCAAGAAGTGTTCCGTCCGGTGCGATCAATGCAGCCCCTGCGTAATTTGAATAAGGCGGAGCAGTAAATATGGCCTTATCGATAAGGTATTCCCAATATCCCGTAAACGCGCCTCTTGATATCACCCGCGCACCGCTAACTGCTTTAGAACCCCCATGACCGGCGATCAGCACTGGGTCTCCCTCCTTCAACTCCGAGGACTGCCCTAAGTCCATCGGTGTCGCATTTATGGTTTTTTTCGCTCGCAGCAGACCGAAGCCGGTGTCATAATCGTATCCGACAAAGTCAGCCTCGACGACGTCATTTTCGGAACTAATGACGTCAATACTCTCGGCTTCTAAGATTATGTAACCGATGGTAAGAATGTGACCGTTTGAATCAATGAGAACCCCGTTTCCTTCACGTTCCGTGCCGAGCAACGATGCTGTAGCAGCGTCTTCGGGAACCTGGGCTCGAATTTTGACCACGGCTTTGAGGATATCCCCAGCTTTATCAGCGGCACTGGTTGGCGTGCCGAATATAAAACCGAGAATGATCATCAGCGCCAGACTGATATGTTGCATAGCGACCTCTGTTTTTCATTTCGAGCTTGTGAATCCTTTGGAAACTGATTTATAACGAATAACACCAGAGCGAGCATTTTTCAATTGCCAACTAGTAACGGCTCTCCTTTCTGGGCTTTTTCCAAAGCGATGTGCTCATTTTTTCCACGTAATGTACCGCTTGTATGACCGCATTTAAGCTGAATGGGGGGAGTTTTTGATAATCATGCTGTTGATTAAACACATAGTTTTGAGCACTTAATTTCAGTCCGTTGCGGCTGCTAACCAAAAATGCAACGGACTCGGCCTCAAATGCTTCTCCGTCAATATTTAAATCCCTTCTTTTAGGCCACCATGCATGGCGATCGATACCAAGATGACCACAGAAAATGTGTCCAAGCTCATACGCGAGCAGCGCATATTTGTCCTGAAGGCTTTGAGTTTTATCGAGAAGGATCAAATAACTGGTGTCTTTCGCAAGGTTGAGATCTTCGTATTTTTTACGCAACGACGGTGTGAGCCGGCTGGCGGTGTCTGTAACATCGCGGTTTAGAGTCGTTTCATGAACTGCTATTCCCTGAATCCTGCAATTGTGCAATGTGTTCTCATACCTTTTACCAAGAAATGACACGCTGATTTCAGGACTCTTCAGCAAATTAGACGGGACGGGAATACCCTCCGTGTCATCAACGTCAAATACAAAGAGTATCGGTGCCATGGGAGCCAGGATAGCCATTGGGCGGGCGTCCTGCCGGGGGCGCCTTCTGAATTTTTGTAGCCAGGTTCTTGCTGTGGCGACATAGGTAGCACTTGGATTCTGAATAAAAAGCAGAAAACCATTGAATGGAGAGTAATTGGGAAAACGAGCTAAAAAGTTTAACAGGTCTATGTAACTGCGCCAGCTGTGTAACCGCGCAGTGGTTAAGAACACTTCATCGATAGGGTTGTTCATGGTTTCAAGATCGGATAGGTTTTCTTCCCGAGGGGATTGCGATACGTTTAAAGAGCTATCCGGGAACAGATCCAATTGCTTGGACATTTTTAGTTGCCTCCACTCTGACGATTATGATCCAATCAGTGCCTTCTTGTTAGAAATGGTACTTTGGAATAGGCACTACCTAGAAAAAACCCCGCTACTGTCGAAAGTAAACGGGGTTTGATCAATGATAGGCCATGACGGATTTATAGCAGATTTAGGTGTTTATTTTTACCACGTATCACATTATTTCTTTTGGAGTCAACTGATTTGAAGGAGGCCAAACGATCACGGGCAGTAAGATCAACTGGTTGTTTTATCTACGACGTGACTTATCCCATTTCAACTGTTATGGTTCTTCGAAACAATCCGACTTGCCAACCACAAAATAATTTTATATATTGATTCTTCAATGATAATTCATTGATTTGTTTGATATCTTTGCAATCATGATTTGAGGAGGCGCACCTATGGAGTTTGAACGCTATTATCTTGATCTGTTTGAAATGTTAAATTCCTGCTGCAAAAAGATCGCTTCAGGCCACTATGACAAAGCAGATTCAGACAGATTATTTGAACTTGCCAAGAAGGGTAGATACCCGGCCCTGCTTGCTGAGTTAGCCGAATCCTTTGGCATGATGATGGTAAAAGTTGAGGCAAGAGAATTTCGTCTCAACCAAACGATTGAAGAGTTGGAGGCGCATAAAGCTGAACACGAAGGGAAGCCCACTAATTAGGGCCGTCAGTTTACTTTTGCATACTTTCAAAAAAATGGGCGACATGGGCGCGATACTGCTGTGCGACGTCTTTATTGTAAACGACAAACATATCGCCGTCGATATCTGTTATGTGTCTGTTTGGTGAACTGAATATTTGAAAGGTTCGATTAATGATCTCATCGGCTGAAATAATATGATTGTTGTAACCCATGACATAATGAAGATCCACACGTCGTTTAGCTTTGCCCCACACCAATGTCCTCAGAAAATCCCGGATGTCATCAATTTTTTCTCGCATAATTCGAACAGGCGTTCTGTTGAAGTTTTCATGAAAGGCAGTGAAATAAATGTTGGCGGGAAAGATGGGTTGCATGGCAAGCATGCTTTCAAATGAATCTCCGGCGTATTTGTAAGCGGCACTTTTGATTTTTCTGCCGGTAAATCCGTCCTTTAAATCTGATGTTTCGATTTTACGGGGCTCACCGAATTTTATTGAGAGGTTTCCCTTGTACTTGTCGTTGTGGAATTCTCTTATAATATAGCCGAGGTCTTTTATATAAATCTCGCGCTTGTCGGCACCGGATTCATAAAGTCGGGTTAATTCATTGAAGTGTTCGTCTTCTAAAACCCTTTCATAAGCTATGTTCACCTCGACTATGTAGACATCAACATCGGAGTATAGCGCGGCCTCGATGTCCATCACAAACGGGAGATGGTGAAAACCGTCAATTTTTCCGGTGTAGCTTCTACCGGTTTTTATACCGTCCTTTTTCAGCAGGTCTAGCAAGCTCGATTTAATTGAAGAGAATCCCGGAAATGTGACATACATCTCTTTTTCTTTGACTAAATGATATCGATAGGCACGAATCAAAGAGATAATATCTTTTCTACCAACGGTTATTTCACTTCCGTCCTCTTGCTTGATGTTCATGGGTTCTCGGAAAACCTTAAATGCGCCTCTACGGGAAAGATACTGGGCGATGCTCATCCGGTGGTTAAAAACAGAGTTTTTGAACCCGTCGTTTACGTAACCCGGTAACAGATCTTTGAAAATATCAATGTCTTCAATAAATAGATTTGAACCACCTTCAATAAGAACCCTCATGTCATGCTCTCTGAAAAGAATGGAAAGCACTATGAAATCTGCTTCACTCAGGTGATTAGGCTTGAAGGTAATCGAACAATCGGGATTTTTTTTTCTAAAACGCTTTATACCCTCAAGACCGATTACGCGCATATTGAATGTGTTTCCCCTTGCCAGCCGAAACAAGGTCAACTCAAGTGGATTAATCGGTTGCCAATCATGCTGAATCAGATGGAACATAGATTCCATCTTTTGATATTGTTGCGTTTTCATCTCTAAAAATTATACGGACGACTTTCTGATCGACATCCGTAGAATCCAGTGATTTCCTCGCCAAGGCTCTCTAAATAGTCTTCAAGTTCTTCCTTCGAATCAAATTTCAGTGTGCCAACATGGCCGGTTGTGTGATTGTTTTTCTCAGTTGAAAGCGACCCAGACATGGCCCGTAGAAACTCCTGAGGGTCGTTGTGATAATTTTGGGCCAGTTCCTGTTCATTGGCT
>JASFJP010000039.1:0-14466 GCA_050121225.1 Desulfobacterales bacterium | reverse complement strand
TCACCCAATATAATTTATCCTTGCGAGTATTCCTTTTCCGCGATCTGCGCCATTTTGAATTTTTGAACTTTTCCGCTACCGGTCATGGGAAATCCTGATACGATTTTGTAATACTTGGGAACCTTTTCCGCAGTTATTTCGGTTTGGACATGTGCGCAAATGCTGTCCAGGGGTAGGTGACAGCCTTCCTTTAATTTAATCCAGGCTGCAACTTCCTGCCCTCGCTTAGGATCAGGGAAGCCAAAGACCTGGACCTCGGAGACTTCCGTGAGCATGTAGATCGCTTCCTCCACCTCCACCGGGTATATCTCTATTCCATCCCTGACGATGACGTCTTTCAGTCGACCCGTGATTCTGACATAGCCTTTCTCGTCCATGAGGCCTAAATCCCCCGTATGAAACCACATGTTGCGGTCGATGGCTGCCGTCGTTGCCGCTGGTCGCCTGTAATATTCCTTCATTAGAAATCCACGGGTGCAGAGTTCGCCAGGCTGATTGGGCGGGAGTGCCTTGCCGGTGGCCGGATCGACAATTTTTACTTCATTGCAGGGCAACGATGTACCGATGGTCGATACACGCAAATCGATGGGATCGTTGGGATGGGTCATGGTGATCCAAGAGGACGCCTCCGTAATCCCGTAGGCGACCGTAATGTTCGAAACCCCGATGTCCTCCACGATGCGTCGCATTAGTTCTAAGGGGCAGGGTGCACCTCCAATAATGCCTTTCTTCAGAGAACCCCATTCCTTTTTCTGAAATGCGGGATGATCAACAAGGGAAATCAGCATGCTGGGTGACCCATAAATTGCCGTGCATGTCTCATCGGGAATCGAATTCAATATCTTGACCGGGTCAAATATCCGGCAGGGCATAATCAAGGCCGCGCCCCGCAGTAGCCCGGCCAATGCGATACAGGTATTGCCGAACTGGTGAAAAAGCGGAAAAAATAAGCACAATCTGTCCTCAGAATTAATTTCTTGGCGTTCAGTGGCAAACATTGATTTGTTGATTAATCCCAGGTGGTCCAGAACGACACCCTTTGGTTGACCTGTGGTGCCTGAGGTGTACATGATGGCGACCGGATCTTGCGGATTAACCTTATGTGTTATTCCGGTGAGAGCCTCCTTATCGGCGTCGTCTCCTGCGGTTATCAACTCCGGCCAGCAAATCATATCCCCATCGTTTGCATCGGAAATGACATAGATATTTTTCAATGTGTCGATTTCTTTCCTAGCCTCGATGGCCACTTTTTTGAAGGTCTCGTCATTATTTCCATGCGCGATAATCAATCCGCGGGTCTCGGATTGCTCCAGAATATAGAATACGTTTTCTTTTGTGGCCGCAGGATCGATCGGTACCGTGACCCCCCCGATTTTTGCCAAACCCAGCAGAGCCGGCAACCACTCGGAGACATTTGAAGCCCAGAGAGCCACCTTATCACCCGGCTGAATCCCATATTTTAAAAATCCGCCGGCAATGCGATCGATATGATTCAGAAACCGTTTATAGCTATATCGAATTCCTTCTTCCGTGTGAACCAGAGCATCTTGGGAAGGGTATTTGTTAGCAACCGCCTCCAGCGCCTGTCCGATGGATTTATGGATATAGTCCATAATGTTTTTTCCTTTGAACGTCCTTTTCCTTTTGTCCGTTATCAGCACTCGACGACGACGTTAGGTTTCGGAATTACTTATGAAATAAGAAAGATAAAGGCCAATCACGAAACCACGAAATTATGAAAACACGAAAGAAAAACGCAAACTAAATATCCGGTAAAAATAAGATCATTTGGGGTACCACTGCACCCACTGGCTCCTTTAATGCCACACTATATGGGAAATCAAATTCCGAGTCCAGCTGAAAATATCTGGATCTAATTTTTCATTTTTAGTTTCATCGAGCGTATTCCTGGTAAAAGAGATCTGCTCTATGATATGCATTCCTCGATGTTCTGGTTGACAAGATTACAGGACTAAAGGCTCTTTTCAAAATTTGAACCAAATTCATAATTTAAATGCCTTGACATTTTAAAGCCCATTCTCTATATATACTAACCCTAGTGGTGACCACTACAAAGCTTTAATCCATAAGCGTTCAAAGTGAAAAGAAGATCAGATTGAGCGATGACCTCATTGTAAAAATTGAGAATTTGTCGTTGGCTTTTGGAGGCGTTCAGGCCCTCTACAGTGTCAACACCAAACTCCTCAAACGTGAAATTTTCGCTATTATCGGGCCCAACGGAGCTGGAAAAACCTGCCTGTTGAACTGTATCAGCCGATTTTATACTCCCCAAGAAGGCCAAATATTTTACAAGGGCCGGGACATCCTTCGAGTTCCCACTCATGCCATTGCCAAACTTGGCATTGCGCGCACATTTCAAAATATCGAACTTTTCAAGGGGATGACCGTCCTGGATAACATTAAACTGGGGCGACATGCTTTTCTCAAATCGGGGATTTTTTCTGACATGCTATATTGGGGTCGAACCCAGCGAGAAGAATTAAACCTGAGGAAGGAAATTGAGGAAAAAATAATCGATTTGCTTGAGATCGAGGCAATCCGCAAAAAAGTGGTGGGTACGCTGCCTTACGGACTGCAGAAGCGAGTCGAGCTTGCCAGGGCCTTGGCTATGCGGCCGGAGGTTCTGCTTTTAGATGAACCCATGGCAGGCATGAACCTTGAAGAGACAGAAGATATGGCCCGGTTTATCCTTAACGTCAATCAGATGTGGGAAGTAAGTGTCATTCTAGTGGAGCATGATATGGGGGTTGTCATGGATATTTCCGACCGTGTGTGTGTGTTGGAATTCGGGCAGAAAATTGCAGAGGGTTTACCTCAGGAAATTCAGGAAAATCCTCAGGTCGTCCGGGCTTACCTTGGTGAAGATGAAAAAGCGTATTCACGCTTGTAGCTAAAAGAACCATGGATCAACTAAAATCCGATACGATTAAGAATCCGCAAAGCCTCCCAGCGCTGTTGATCGGAAATGCTGAACGCTTCGGTGATCAGCGAGTGGCCTTGCGTGAAAAGGAATTCGGTATATGGCAATCCGTGACCTGGCGGCAATATCTGGATCATGTGCGTAATTTCTCTCTGGGGCTCGTTGCCCTCGGCCTAAAACCGGGTCAGACAATCGGTATTATCGGCGGCAATCGTCCGGAATGGATCTACAGCGAGCTGGCTGCCCAGGCGGCCGGTGCCATTCCGTTTGGTATCTTCCAGGATTCTATACTTAGTGAGGTGGCGTACATCATAGACCACTCCGAAGCCACCATGATTGTGGCCGAAGATCAGGAGCAGGTGGACAAAATTTTGGACTTAAAGGATCAATTGCCCCGCATAAAAAAAATCATCTACACCGATCCTAAGGGCTTGTGGGACTATGAGGAAAAAGACCTTTTGGTCGATTTTGTTGAAATTGAACACCATGGCCGGCAATTGCACGAAAAAGATCCGGAGCGCTTCAATAATAATATAGCTGGGATTAAGGGCGACGACCTGGCCATTGTCTGCTATACCTCAGGTACAACAGGTAATCCCAAAGGGACGCTACTGACCCATGACAATATCCTCAGCATGGTGGCCTCCCTGAATGAGGTGGATCCCAAGCGGCCTGAGGACCAGTTTCTGTCCTTCATTCCCTTGCCCTGGATTGTGGAACAGACCATGAGTGTCTTTTCCTCCCTGTATGCGGGCTATACGGTTAATTTCCCGGAAGAACCGGAAACGGCCATGGAAGACCTTTACGAGATTGCTCCCAGTTTGATGGTCGCCTCCCCGCGTATGTGGGAGGGTATCTCACGGCAGGTTATGGTCAAACATCTGGACGCTTCCTTTTTAAAAAAGCTTATTTACGATCTATGCCTGCCGATCGGCTACCGCTGGGCGGACTTTAAATTCAAAAAAAAGAGTCCCACTCTGGGGTGGAAGCTTCTTTATTGGCTTGCCTATGCCGCCATGTTTCGAGCGCTGCGGGATCGGCTGGGTTTTTCAAAAGTCCGTTCGGCTATGACCGGGGGCGCCGCTCTTGGACCGGATGTGTTTCGTTTTTTTCATGCTCTGGGTGTCAACCTCAAGCAGATCTACGGACAAACCGAGGTGGCGGGATATTCAACGATTCATAAAGATGGTGATATCAACTTTGATTCTGTCGGTATCCCCGTCCCGGCGGCCGAAGTTTCTATCTTTGAGCCTGATGCTGAAGGGGTAGGGCAGGTAATATCCCGAGGCCCCGGACTTTTCCAGGGGTATTTAAAGAACGATGAGGAAACACGGAACACCATTGTTGATGGATGGCTTCATTCCGGTGATGCAGGTTATTTTACGGATGACGGTCATTTGGTGATCATCGATCGGGTCAAAGACCTTATGCATCTGCAAAGCGGCGCCAAGTTTTCGCCGATGTTCATTGAAAACAAACTTAAGTTTTGTCCTTACATCGTCGAAGCCGTCGTACTTGGGCATGAGCAGGATTACGTCACGACAAGGATCTGCATAGATTACAAACACGTGGGCAAGTGGGCGGAAGACAGTCGTATTAACTATACGACGTATTCGGATCTTGCCGGGAAACCGGAAGTGTATGATTTAATCGAGCGGGAAGTGGTTCGCGTGAATACTACTCTGCCCGAAAAAGCGCGCATCCATAAATTCCTTTTACTTTACAAGGAACTGGATGCCGATGATGAAGAGCTGACCCGCACCAAAAAGATCCGGCGAAAATTTATCAATCAAAAATACGCCAAAGAGATTGCCGCGCTCTACAGTGACGCCCAGGAATTACCGATTGAGACAATTATTCGTTACCAGGATGGGAAAACCGCCACATTGCGCACAAATCTTATTATCCGAACCATGAAACCGGAAGAGGCTTATGAGGACCTGTTGCAAAAGAGAGGTCTCTGGGCAATGCTTAAGGGGGGGATCTAGGTGCAAAACGAATTTCTATTTTTCATGCAATTCCTATTGACCGGTCTTTCCATGGGCTCCATTTACGCTTTGGTTGCCCTGGGTTTTGTGTTGATTTACAAATCCACGTCCATTTTGAATCTTGCCCAGGGCGAGTTCATGATGGTGGGTGCTTATATCTGTCTTTCGATGACCTTGGATTTCGGGCTGAATTTTTTGGCCTCGTTTGTGATTACAATGGTCTTTTCGGTTATCCTGGGTCTGGCGGTCGAGCGGTTGGTACTCCGACCTCTCATTGGTGAGCCGATCATATCTATTATCATGGTAACCCTTGGATTGACCTATATCTTACGCGGTGTCGTCATCATGCTGTGGGGTAATGATATCCGCCAGTTTAATATTTTTCCTGCGGAGCCTATTGACCTCTGGGGGGTGAAGATCACCTACCTGTATCTCTGGAGCATGGGTATCTCTATGGTGCTGCTGACCTTTTTTGCCATATTTTTTAAGTATGCCCGTACCGGCATATTCATGCGAGCGGTAGCCGATCATCAAACGGCGGCCCAAAGTATGGGAATTTCGGTAAAACGGGTATTTGCCATGAGCTGGTGCATTGCCGCGGTGGTTTCGTCCATCGGCGGCATCCTGATCGGCAATATCGGCGGCGTCGGGGTGGAACTCAGCCACTTAGGCTTAAAGGTGTTGCCGGCCGTGATATTTGGGGGACTGGACAGCATTTTGGGAGCCATTATCGGCGGCTTAGTCGTCGGCGTGCTGGAATTTCTATCCGCCGGTTATTTGGATCCCTATATTCCCGCCATTAACGAAGTGTTTCCGTTTATGGTTATGGTGCTGGTGTTGATGATCAAACCTTATGGGTTGTTTGGTATAGAAGAAATTGAACGCGTGTAAGCGAGTACGGATTCTGGAGAAGACCCATCCGTGGGCACCATAACTGAAAAATACGAGTGAAGTTCGACGATGCCGGCTGGTTTATATCACGAAAATTACAGATCTGACGAACGTATCTTTCAAACCTGGTTTGCGAGGATATGGTTGATTGCTTTTTTATTGGCGTGTGCCCTGTTCCCGCTATTTGCATCCAAGTACATGATATCTATCATGATTGAGGTGGGCATAGCGATTATTGCCTGCCACGGCCTAAATCTCTTGACCGGCTTCACCGGTCAAATATCGCTGGGTCAGGCGGCGTTTGTTGGAGTGGGTGCCTATACCAGTTCAATCCTAATCGGACAAGCCGGGGTGCCTTTTATTGTGTCGCTGGGGTGTGCCGGAGCGATGGCGGCTTTGATCGGCATGATATTCGGCATACCGTCTCTCAGATTGAGAGGTTTATATTTAGCCATGGCAACCATCGCGGCCCAGTTTATCATCGAATTTACCATCCGTCGTTGGGATAAACTGACCGGAGGCGTTGAGGGGATGTATGTGGATCCTGGGAAGTTGGGGCCCTTTCACTTCGATGATCGCCTACATCTTTACTATTTGACTTTCATCCTGGCTGTGGCAGCGACGATGGTGACCAAGAATATCATTCGTTCCCGATCAGGACGCGCCTTTGTGGCTATTCGCGACCGATACCTGGCCGCTGAAGTCATCGGAGTGAACCTCTTTAAATACAGATTGATGTCCTTTGCCGCGGCATCCTTTTTTGCCGGTGTCGCAGGTGCTTTGATGGCTCAATATCTGGAAGTGATTACCCACGAATCGTTTACCATTTCCCAATCAATCGACTATCTGGCCATGTGTATTATCGGCGGATTGGGACACATCCTCGGCGGTATTTTTGGTGTCGGTTTCTGGTTTATTTTGGAAAGAATATTGGAAGTCGTTACAACCTCTCTAAACACGGCATTTCCCGATCATGTCACCTGGTTCGTTTCCATTAGAGAGATTGTATTTGGTTTGGTCATTATTTTGTTTCTTATTTTCGAACCGGATGGTCTGGCGGCGCGTTGGCGCACGATTCGGGCCTACTGGAAGCTGTGGCCGTTTTCGTATTAGAGGGTACCAACTGAGTGATACTGCTTAGTTGGTCTGAATTTAGCATTCTAACAAGAAAGGAGGATTCACCATGAAAAAATGGACCTTTGTAATGACTGTTTTGGCGATTGCTGCGAGCATGGTTTGGGGATCTTTTCCGAATCATGCCGCTGCGGCAGATGCTATCAAATGGGGCGTTTTGATCGACCTCTCCGGGCCCACGTCGGATTGGGGCAAAAATCAAGTAAAGGGACAACTGGACGCGATGCGTTGGATCAATGAGAATGGCGGCATCAACGGCAAGGAGTTGAAATTGATTGTTATTGATGACGGCTACAAAGTTCCTCGTGGTGTAGCCGGATATAACCGTTTGGTTGACTCGGAAAAGGTATTGGGATTATATATTCAATCCACAGGGACAACCATGACTCTAGCTAAAAAAATTGTTGCAGACGGTGTGGCCACCATTGCGGCCTCGTTTACATCGAAATTTCAGAATCCTGCAAAGACACCGTTTAGCTTTTTCGTTTCGCCATCCTATGGAAGCATGGGGCGTATTACATTAAAATGGATTCGGGATACTTGGAAGGACTCTAGTCGCAATCCAAAGATCTGCTATCTCTATCCAGATAATAAATACGGTCGAGATATTTTGGAAGTGTGTAAGGATTATGCTAAGAAAATAGGTGTGGATGTGGGCCCCGATCAGGTCATTAACTGGCCGACCAAAGATGCAACGGTTCAGCTAACCAATATGAGCCGTTATAATCCGGATTATGCATATATTACCTCTACGGCAATGAACGGTGCTGTGATTCTGAAAAACGCTAAAGCCCTCGGTCTGAAGACGAAATTCGTTTCCAACATCAGAAATTTCGAAGAAACCCTAATCGATTTAAGTGGCGGTGCGGCTGAAGGAACTTATGGGGTCCATCCTATTGCTCCCTACGGCGCCGATGTTCCCGGCATGAAAAAGGTTGTGGAATCACATGAGAAGTGGCATCCAGGCGAAAAAGGGACGAATGTTTATGTAGAAGGCTGGGTAAATATCCTGTGTGTCACTGAAGCCTTAAAAGGGGCGGATAAAGCCGGTGACTTGACACCTTCGGGAATCCGGAATGCTTTTGAGCAATTCAAGGATTTTAGTACGGGTGGCTTGGCTCCACCACTAACGTTCACCAGCACAGACCACCGGGCTTCAATGGCTGCTAAGATTTACCAGATCCAGAAGAGCAAGATGGTACCGGTCAGTGGTTGGGTTGAATTGCCGAGGGATCAAGAGTACTTCGGCAAATAAATGAATGTCCCTCGTCGGTCGTCCGTTGTGCGTTGACGTAACCCTTGTTTTTTTTGGGAGGTGGGGTTGGCGTTGTGATAATTACGGAATGTGGTTGTCCTGAAAGCTTAAGTAAGTGATGTCAGCGTTAACGGTAACCCGCCTGGCGAACGCGTGAAGCTCGCCCCTAAGGGAGCGTAACAGCAAACAGGGCCTCAAGATCGATAAGACAGTGAGGCGTACAAACGCGTTGTGCTTTAGTGTAACGGCGTCATGCTGTTTGCTGTAACGCTCCCTAATGAGCTCAGACAGTCACCCATCCGCCAGGAGGGTTACCGTCGACGCCTATTTCAAGAGACGTCATTTGGGCTCCGTGGATAACCACATTTCGGAATGGTATTTAATGGAAAATTTTTGCTTGCCAATTGCAACGGACTACGGACCACTGACCAGGACATTGTGGCCACATGTAACGGATAGGGAATATGCTTGATTTGAATTTACCCAGAAAATTTAACGCCACGCAATACTTCGTCGACCGCAACGTGGAGAACGGAAGGGGCGATAAACAGGCAATTTTATTCGAAGATCAACAATTTACGTATCGCCAGTTGGCTGAGAACGTCAATCGGGCGGCCAATATGCTTACAGATCTTGGCGTTGGTATGGAATCCCGGGTCATGATCTTGCTGCGCGATACTCCGGAAATGATCTTTTCCTTTTATGGCGCAATTAAAGCAGGTGCGGTGCCTATTCCCACGAATATATTGATGAAAGCGCCGGATTTTCTGTATATGCTCAATGACAGCCGCTCTCCGGTTTTAATCGTTGATTCCACGTTTCTTCCGGAAGTTGAAAAAATATTGAACCAAACCCGGTATTTGAGAAACATCGTTGTCTGCGGGGAATCCGATCACCGCCATTTCTCATTTGAAGAGCTGCTATCTGCGGCCTCAAATGATTTTATGGCCGCTGATACAAACTGTGATGACGCAGCTTTCTGGCTTTACAGCGGTCGGAACCCGGAAATGCTCATGGGTGCTGTCCACCATCACAGTCACATGGTCTTTTGTGCGGAAGCCTATGCCAAAGGCATCCTAAACATGAACGAAACCGATCGCGCTATGGGGTCCTTTCTATTTTTTGCGTATGGTCTCGGCAACGGAGTATATTTCCCTTTTTCCGTGGGGGCTACGACCATACTCATCAGCCATCCGCCGAAACCGGAACTGTTTTATAAAGATCTGCTAAAATTTAAACCCACTCTCTTCTTTACCGTTCCGACGCTGCTGGGTGCTTTGGCGGACTACAAAAAGGCGTGTCGGCAGGAGAAAAAGGACCTCCCCGGCATTGACAGCCTGAGAGCCTGCATCTCCTCCGCAGAAATTTTGTCACCGGATATCTACCACCGATTTAAGGATGAATTCGGTGTTGAGGTACTGGACGGAACCGGATCTACCGAGATCTGCCATATATTTCTTTCCAACCGCTTTAGGGAGGTCCGTTCCGGCAGCACCGGTAAGGTTGTTCCCGGTTATCGCACCCGGCTATTAGACGATGACGGCAACCCCGTCAAACCGGGGCAGATTGGAAATCTTCTTGTCAGCGGCGGTTCTATCGCATCTGCCTATTGGAATCAGCGGCAGGAAACCAAGCGCAATATGCGAGGAGACTGGTTTGTCACCGGAGATCGTTACATGGTCGATGAGGAGGGCTTTTTTTATTTTCGCGGCCGAAGCGATGATATGCTGCGGGTCGGTGGTAAATGGCTGGCACCCCAAGAGGTTGAAAATACCTTGGATCAGCATCCGGTTGTCGCTGAAAGTGCCGTCGTGGGGTACCCGGATAAAGATGAATTGATTAAGCCTTACGCTTTCGTGGTATTAGCCCAAGATCGATCTCCGTCTGAAGATCTAGAAAATGAGATTAAGCAGTTTGTCAAAGACAAAATTGCTGCCTATAAATATCCGCGCTGGATCGAGTTTGTCGACAGTATTCCCAAAACAGCCGGGGGCAAGATTCAGCGCTTTGTATTGCAGGAGAAGGTCCAGGATAGAGGATTTTGAAATCTTATTAAAAAGCGAATCACGCTGAAGTCGTGATCTAAAGACCGCAGAATATCGCATGACGAATATCGCATGACGAAGGGTGGAATCGCTTTGTTTGAGCTTTTTAAATTAGAACAAATAACACATTCCACGATAGATGATAGACGTTCATTAGTTTCATTTCTGATCAGACTGGACGCTCGCTTCCACCGGCTGGGCTGACATCTGAAACCGATCTATCCTATAGATCGGGACACCATCATTGCTCCCTGAGAGATATTGGCTATGCTGAATGTTAACAATATCGAGGTTATCTATGATGATGTAATTTTGGTTCTTAAAGGTCTGTCGTTGGAGGTTAATGAAGGGCAGATCGTAGCACTTTTAGGTGCCAATGGGGCCGGTAAAACGACGACCTTGAAAGCCATTTCGGGGTTGCTGAAAGTCGAAGAAGGTGAGGTAACCGGTGGATCCATAGAGTTTGTCGGCAGACGACTCAATGACATGGAGCCAGAGGAAATTGTCCGCCTGGGCATCTTTCAGGTCATGGAAGGCCGCTGTGTGTTTGAAAATCTGAGTGTTCACGAGAACCTTATTGCGGCTACTCGAACGCGTAGGCATCGCGGGGAAATCCGTGAACGCTACGACATGGTATTGCATTATTTCCCGGCACTCAAACCCCTGCGCAATCGCTTGGCTGGATATCTTTCCGGTGGCGAGCAGCAGATGCTGGTGATCGGTCGTGCACTGATGGCCCAAACCCGATTGATGATGCTGGATGAACCCTCCCTCGGATTAAGTCCGATTCTGGTGGCTGAAATTTTTAATATTTTGAAACGACTCAACCAAGAGCAGAAAATCACCATGTTGCTGGTGGAACAAAACGCGCATCTAGCGCTTTCGATTGCCGAGCACGGCTATGTCATGGAAAACGGTAAGATCGTATTGGATGATACGGTTGACAAACTAAAAGAAAACGAGGATATTAAGATGTTTTATCTGGGTCTGACCGAGATGGGCACCAAGCGCAGCTATCGGGATGCAAAATTTTATAAACGCAGAAAGCGTTGGCTGACTTAATGTTGATGCAGAAAAAAAATTAAGGAGACATAAATGCCGAAAATAGGAATTTTAGGATGTGACGTGACTACTCGCGATATGGACTGTGTCATGATCGGATGTTTCGGAAATTTACGTGGCAGACAGGGAGAATTTGAGCAGTATTCTGAGACCGATCCACCGGAATTGGTTGGTATTATTAGCTGCGGCGGATGCCCAACAGCTTTTGGAACGGATCGTATTTGGCAAAAAGTCAAGGCCTTGAAAGAATACGGCATTGAAGCCGTTCATTTAACCTCATGTCTGGTTCAGGTCTGTCCGCACAAGGACGATTTTGTCAAAACCATTCAGAAGGAATATCCGGATATCAAGGTTGTTGAAGGTACCCATCCATTCCATGACTTGGATGTTTTTAGATCGGGAATCAAAGAATTATCTTCGCAGAGGGCCGCACCTCCCCAGAAAATGAACGATTTGGTATTCAAGCGCATTAAAATTCACACTGATGAGGATGAATAAGAGGAAATCAGATAGTCACCCATCAGCGAATCGGCTCACCTCCAAAACTTATTCCAGGAGAAGTTACTTGGTCTTTGCAGATATCCAGATTTTTATATTTATCCGTGAAAATCTGCGTAAATCTGTGTCCGAAATCATTCCAATTAAAATTCTGATTGCAACATCTTATTTATTTCTTCCGGAAATCCCATACAGACGCTTTCATTGTATAGACTTTTGAGTGCGGCGACATCCGGTGTCCCCAATTTCGGGTTGAAATAGGTGCGTGGAGAGAAGATAAGGTGAAATCTAGCATAGTCATCATTCTGCGCGCCTGGAAAAAAACTCATATTGAAGTTGTATATCCCCATCCGATCATAGGCAGTCATCAATTTTGTGAGGCCCAGCGCCAAACCGTCGACATCCTCGTCATTAAGTTCAAGGGTGGTTCGAACCCCATCGACAATGGCGATGACGTCACCGGCAACGCCCAAGGGAGCAAAGACAGTCAACCAGGTAATACGACCGATTATTCCCAGGAAACGTTCTTGGTTGGATCTTTCAGCCTCCGCCAGGTCATCCCAGTAATTTGTGCCCTTGGTCTGCATATAGATTTTGGCAGTATCCAGTTTTTCCCTTAGATGATTCGGGGCAAAACAACTTGCAAATACCTGAAAATGGGGATGAATCACGGAGCTTCCGGAAGCGGGCATGTAATTCCAGCTTAGCAGATGATAGACGGATTCCGGGTGACGGATTGTTTGCAGGTGTTGAAAGAACTTCATGGCCAAGCGAAACCCTTGCGCAATTCGTTCGGGTTTAAATTCCGCCATTGGTATATAGTGACGACTGCCCAAGGTCGCCACCGCACCGAGCCGGTCATAGGGTGCAATATTGGGAAATAACACCTTATCGTCCAAAGACATACGCCCATTGGGAATCAATTCTTCAGGAAAGCGCGGCGTCACCTTCATTACTTTATCGGGGCAAAACGGGCACCATTTCTCGGTGCCGGCGATCAGTTTGTCAAAATCAGGTTTTTTCCATTTAAGTTCTCTGAAATGACAGATGCGCGACGTTTTGCCTGTTAAGGGATCCTTACGGATTTCATTTGCAATGCGTTTGGGCTCCATATTGTTGCTGGCGTCAAGAAAAACGGATTCTCGGGTGATGGCTTCGAATTTCATGCAGTCTCCTTTGTGAGATTTTGAACAGAAAATTAATTAGTAGAACGATTCCGTATAAATAAACGATCCCGGAAAGTTATCGTCCACCAAAAATGTTATGTCCCGAATCATTTCTGCGCGGCCGCAGAGGTAGAAGTCATATCTATCCGGTGGTATTTGGTTTAGGAGATAATCCGAGACTCGCCCTTTAAAATACGACTCTGATGACTGATCGGCCTCCGACAGACATGGGACGTAGAGTGCCGCTGATGAACTGAACTCATCTGCATAGTAAAGTTCTTCAGCCGTCTGAACGCCGTGAAGTAATGTATATCCAACAATTCCCGAGCGAACCATCGAACAAAACGGCGCAACTCCGGTGCCGGTGGCGACGAAGATTGCCGGCCGTGAAGATGGCTTGAACGTAAAGTAACCGTGGGGCCCGGTGAACTGAAGACGCGTGTTGGACTTTATATCGCCCAGTTTGGGAGATAACACCCCATCAGAAACCAAGCGTATGCACAGAATAAGTTTGCTATCGGCGGGGGAGGAAACCAAGGAATATTCCCTTTTGGTGGTACCATAGCACAAATGAATGCGCTGACCGGGACTGAAATCAAATGATGGTGGTTTGGATAGGATAAGCTCATACGTTACCTTGGAAAGCCAACAGCGATCCAAAAGTGTGGTCGTATATTTAGCGGCGTTGAATTCCACCCGCGGCCATCACCTTATATTTTCCAGAGCTTTTCAGAAACGCCCGTAATATAGTTGCAATAACGGGCCAGAGCGAAAAAATAATCCGATAATCGGTTCACATATGTAAGCGCTTGTTGATAGGAATTTGGGATATGCGTTGGAAACATTTCCTCCAAAAAGCGAACCATGCGCCTTTCAGATCGACGACAAACCGTGCGGGCCAGATGGCACCACGACGCCGATATATCACCGCCGGGTAGAATAAAACCTCGTAGCTCCGGTAATTCTTCTTGCATGCGATCTACGGCGCTCTCCAATAGTTTGATTTGCTCAGGTGTAATATTTTCGATCGCATCCATGGAGGGTGAATCCGGAGTGGTGGCTAAAAGGGCGCTGATGGTAAATAAATCGGATTGAACTTGCTGCAATTCTTTGATCAAATGTGAGTTCTGTATCGGAAGCGAAGCGATCAGCGCACCGATGATCGAATTGAGTTCATCCAAGTCTCCGTAGGCTTCAATACGCAAGTGCGACTTAAAAACCCGTTCACCACTAAAAAGACTGGTTTTACCGCGATCACCGGTGCCTGTGTATATTTTCATCGTCCCTTTCCGGGTTAGGATAGTAGATCCTTTCATAACAGATATGGTTAACTCGGGATTTGGCTGCTTCTTGCAGTCCGGACCCGATTCTGCATATCTGATAATCCCGCTGCGGTCAATTTGAAAAAATTTCTTTGAAAAAAATTTGCATATAATTCCAGGAGCGTTCATCGGCGTGTTTATTATAAGCTATTCCTTTTATCCCG
>JASFJP010000038.1:0-14537 GCA_050121225.1 Desulfobacterales bacterium | reverse complement strand
TGTGGAAATGATATCGCCGATAAAGGCATCCGCTTCACCGGTAACGAGCTTTTTCAGCGCACCCTGAATCGTGGGTGCCGTTGTTAGATTATATTTCGGATAATTTGAGCGCAGTTCGGCTTCAATGGTATAGCCTTTGACAACGACGATGGTTTTATCCTGTAGGCTAACCATACTAGTAATGTTTTGATTGTCGCTGCGCGTAAAGATAAATTCGGTCAACATGAGATAAGGGTCGGTGAAATTGACAAAGGCTTCCCGTTCCTGGGAGTGATAAATGGCCGGGAGCACATCGATCTCTTTGCTTCGGATCATGGTCAAAAGCTCATCCCAGGAAGAACCGGTGACGATCTCCACCTCGATGCCCAGCTTTTTGCCGATAACCTTCAGGTAATCATTTGCCACACCGGCATATTGTCCGGTCTCATCAACAAAATCGAAAGGCGCCCAATCCGTCTCACCGCCGACAACGATCTTCTTGTGGGTCGCCAGCCATTGCCTTTCCGCATCAGTCAGGACGATCATTTCTTTTACAGGCAGAGCAACCTGCGATGCTTTGGGAATATCTTTAAACTCCCTTTCAGTCCATTTATTCTCCAGCTGCTTTCTTTCCGCACGGACGATGGCTTTTAAACCCTCATTGACCTGTTGAATCAGCGTTGGGTTTCCTTTTTTTGTGGCAGCGTAATACACCCGGGAATACAGCGGAAGGTCTTGATAGTATTCGAAGATGTTGATCTGTAGATTTTCTTTGAGAAAGTAAAACAGGCTCAGGTCTGTGGCGACAAATACCTTTATCTCACCCTCCAGGGCGGCCCGGAACAGATCCTGGCCCCGGTCATAGACAACAATTCGGTTGGCCGGCACTTTAGAGCGCACAAATTGTTCCGTATACCCCCCTTTTTGAATACCGACGATAAGGCCCGATGTTTTTTCCAATGATTTGATCGGATAAACAGACGGGTGGGTAAATATGTAATAGTCGAGGGCTAACAGCTGCTTTGAATAGTCCAGAAATTTCTCGCGCTCAGGGGTCTTAAAAAGACCGGCATGCAGATCGACCTTGCCGTCTTTGAGCAGTTGCAGCGATTCTTCAAACGAATCCACTCTGACAAATTTAATCTTTCTGCCTGCTTTTTGAGCCCACAGCCGCCACAAATCCGGAAAGAGCCCTGCCGGTCGCGAAGCAGCGTCTTCAAACTTGAGCGGCGCCACCCCGACATTGTAAACGATTTTCAGCTCACTTGATGCCGTTGCGGCCATTGTGGCAGTCAAAATTAAAAACGCCACCAAAACAGGTAAATATATTCTCAATTTCGGCATATGATTTTCCTTAGTTAAACAGCGGACATAACAGTTCAGCCATCTTTCGATGATTGAATATTTATGGAATGCTGTCGATTTAAAAAAGACAGAGCATCGTGATTCATTAGATATTCAATTCTTCGCACCGGCGAATCCGGTTTAGATTACAGAAAAACGGTATGGAAATCAATCAGGATCAAACAGAACCTCTAAGGTTTATAGCAGTCCTTCGTAAAATTCCCAATACATAACCGCCATTACTTAGCATTATTTTCCGGCGGGAGTGGCTTCTGTTTGCATCCCGATTTAGTGGATCAGCTAAGAACAAAAACTATCCTATCACCTTAATCGCGGCTGAAAGCCGCTCCCACAAACAATAAAAATAGCCCCGGATAGGGTTTGCTATCAAGGTTTTCGTTGAAGCGATGAAGGACCCCGGTGCCTGGCTATCTGCAGGCACCGGGATGTCGGGCCTTCACGATCGGGCGATGAGCACCGGCAGGGACAGAAGAAAGCCGGTGAAAACTGGAGAATGGGGTGATGCCCTTGAAATTTATTTTGACATCGGGCGGATTCAACAAAAAGACGTTTGAAGAGAAGTGCTTACGTAGAGAAGGTTATCGAGCTGTTTCCAATCTATAATTATAAAAAAATGCGGTACCTATATCCAATAGATTAAAAGCAAAGCTTCCTTTTTGAGCATTCATCAGGACTTTTAAGCGATAGGTGGCGTATCCATCTCCAGAAAGCGGTTTGCCTTCTTGCAAATATCCATTCCAACACCCCGGCACTCTCATGAGACCTGTTTTCTCTGGTGGATTGGATTTAGAAAAGTCCTTAGGGTTTAGGTGTTTGTTCCAGTAGAATTCCCATTCACCGCTGAGATCAATCGGGCCATCTTTTTTTAGGTCCCAATTGTTCAGATCAAGAACACCATTAATCGCTTTAGGCGGGTTTTTACTTATTGAATCCTTCCGGCAAGCATTAAAGATTGTTAAATTGATAACAACTAGTACTATTAATAAGCTAATGATACAGAATTCATTTGGAAATCGCAAGATTTTTAGAGGATGGGATTATCCGAGCTCGACACAGATATTTTGATTTAAAAATTCATGTTTATGTATTACATACGCGTTTTTAAAAACTATCACTAACCGGTATGGTAAAATTAAATTTAGATCCGCAATCTTCGCCTTGACTTTCCGCCCAAATCTTTCCTCCGTGAAGTTCGACGAGACTTTTAGTCAACGACAATCCAAGCCCAGTGCCTTGAAATCTGCGGTTGGCTGAGCTCTCTACCTGCTCAAAGGGGTCGAAAATCCTCTCCAAGTCCATCTTTTTTAGACCAATACCGCTATCCTCAACAGAAACCTGAATGTAATCTGTGGCAGACTTTGGTAGGTTTTGAACCTGCTCGGCAGTAATAGAAACTCGCTTAGCTGCCAATAAAATACTGCCACCATCTGGAGTAAACTTCACTGCATTAGACAACAAATTATAAAGAATCTGCTTGAGCTTGCGTTCATCTGCACTCAGTGATTCCGGGATGCCATCAAGGTTGATTGTGATGTTGATTTCATGCTTCATTGCTTTTTCTTTGATCATAACAAGGCTGTTTTCCAGAATATCTCTGATGTTAACTTTCGAAGACTTAAACTCGAGCTTTCCAGCTTCAACTTTTGATAGGTCCAAAATATCGTTAATTAAAGAAAGAAGATATTTACCGCTATTGTGCACATCAGTGAGGTATTCATCCTGGGTCTGATTCAATTCACCAAAGTTTCTACCCAACACTAGTTCTGTAAAACCAATGATGTGATTTAAGGGAGTGCGCAATTCGTGACTCATATTGGCCAAGAATTCGCTTTTGGATTTGTTGGCTTGGTCGAGGGCTATATTTTGTTCACGAAGTTTTTCCCTATTTTGCCTCAACAGTTGAGCAGTGTAAGCGGAAATGAATGCCACTACAAAAAGGATCGCATTAATTGCAAAAAGCTGAGTAATTTGATTGGCAAATGGAAGGGGGCTGCGATTGAAGGTAGCAAAACTGGGAAGAATACCGGAATATTCCAATAAAATTGTTAAACTAAAACAGATGGCACAAAATGATGCTATAATAAATGCCAATTTTCTTGGGGCAACCACCCCAACATAAATAATCAACGCGGCATAAATTGGAGTGAGATAAGCTGCCTCCATGCCACCTAAAAGATAAATAATGGCGGTATATCCAAGAATTTCCAAAGCATTGATCAAAAGGGAGAAGAATTTGATAAGACGTCTATCTGTAAGCCGTTTCAATACCCATAAGGTCGGTGGATTGATCAAAATCAAATAAATGATTGAAATGGTGACCCCTGCAAAATGAATTGATTGAATTGCGCCGAAAACTAGGGAAACCCACGCAGCTATCCACATAAACAGGCTGGCACCAGAGCGAATCAGAGCACCTTGAAAATGTCTTCTATAAAGCCTACAATAATAGTCGGCATCAGTCGAAGGCATATCCTTATGTTTTGATACAGTGATCTTCATTTGATCGAGTCTCACAAAAGTTATGCTAATTTAAAAAAACCTGCTGTCAAAGTATCTTAGCGGGGCGTCAGCGCCAACTAAGTAATTTTAGTTTTGGAAGATCCAATATATCGTTTATCAATAAAAGAAGATGGACACCGCTATCATGAATATCGGAGAGATATTCTGTTTAGAGGTGATCGCCAATTCTTAATGAGAATAAAGACCAATAAATAGATATAAACCTATGTGCTGACAAAGTGTAAAAATGATAAAAAGGGCATTTCAAAAATTCTTATATGTATAATGAAATCAGAAAATTAATATAAAGATGAATCTTATAAGATTCCCGCAAATTTTCTGGACACGGTTTTTGATACAACTTTTATAAATATCGGAATTCTTGTGAAATACTTAAGTCAAATTAAATAAAAATGCGAAAATCCTGTCATCATATAAAATGGATTTATAATAAGGCCTTGGCGGGTTTGAAGTCGTGATAATGTGTGTTCAGGGTAACGAGGTGTTTGTTTCTCAGACAGGACCAAATCCTGCCCATTTTGGAGCAGTTTTGGGTTTGGGCTTTTTACCATAAAAAATATCGTCCAAGGCCGAAAAAAGGCGTCTTGAATAACGGTTGCGGGTAATTAATTTTCGTATGATTTTGTGAGGCAACGTGTTGGCGTGACTCCAGGGACACACCCGCATACAGATATTGCAATCGGTGCCTACGGTTCCCCAGTAATCAAAACAGGTTTCAGCGTTTAACTTCCAGCGCAAGGTTCCGTTCACCTCTTCGGGATCGTCCATGGGTATGGAATTGGAAGGACAACAAGTCGCACATTTTTTACAAATACGGCAAAAATCTTCCGCACCGATATCCACCGGTTTATCCGGCACCAGGGGAAGATCGGTGCTTACCGCACCCAACCTCACCCGTGGTCCGAAATCCTTAGTCATTAGGTACCCCAGTCGTCCGCACTCTCCCAGGCCCGCATCCACGGCCAACGGGACCATTACAAAATCGTAATGACGCAAATGATGCGCAGTTGCCGAGTAGCCGAGATTGGCAATACAAGCCGCGAGCTGGGTTGAGATATAGGCTCCCTGGGCGTAATTGCCCATGCTGGCGATGGTTGTGGATGTGTGAGGCGCTGTGCCGACCAGATCCAACGCCATTTCCGTGGCAAAAACCACAGCATAGCTATGCTTTAATTCGATTTCCTTGCCCCAGTCATCCCAATTCTTATGAAAAATCTCACCGCGGTGCGAATAAATCCACAGCGGGTTAATTTCGGTAATTCCAACCAGATCCGCACCGAGATTTTTTGTGTATCCCTTGACGATCATACTGGCGACGTCCGAAGTTAGTTCCTGCGGTTGGTCGGGAAAAATAGGAAGGGCATGAGGTTCAAATTTTTCAGGGGTTGATAGAAACAAGGGGATGGATAAAGAGGCAAAAGTGGCGGCCACATTAGGTCTTTCATGGGGCTTGTCGATGGTGCCGGGTCGACCTAAAGGCCCTCCTTTTTCCCTTCTGGCAGCGTCGTATTCCTCATAGTCCGGATGGATTTTATAAAATTGTTTATACTGTTCGGAATCCGGCCGCAGCGACCGATTTCGAGCGAACATGATTTCCCGTTCATCCTGGCGCTTGACTTCACCAACTATTAAGCCCATGGTTCCTTGCAAAGCTTTCGCATTTGCTCCGAGGCGCATCATAAGGGACGCCGCCGTAAGTGCCCCAAAAATGATTACCAAAATTAAAACGATTACCCCGGCCGTGGTGTAAAAAAAACCCGCGCTGTAAAGATAGAAAAGCAGGATCAGCATAGCCAACATAGCTAAAAATTGCAGACCGCCGAACATCGATGCCCGCCGCTCTTTCTCCCAAATAGAAGAAATAAAATAGGTTAAAGCGATGAAGGTCTGAACAATACCGGCAATTGCAGCGATCCAGAATAAGGCGTTTTGCATCTGTCAATCCTTTTTTCCTTAATAATACCGTACCAGCATGCCGTAAAAAATGCATACTGATGAACTCGTCCGATAGGGGAATAAATATCAGCTTATCAAAAATTGTAAAGATATCCTAATTCAAATCCAGCCAATTATATGATTTTGTATTCGTAACGCAGTATTCAATTGGATAGAAAGAGCATGATGAGATTAAAGTAAATATCCGACCCCAGAGGGGTTAAAGAGGTAATTACCGTGAGCAGCCGTGTTTTGGTTTCAGGTGTCGGGTTTCAGGTTTCAGCAAAAAAATTCGACCCGTTGGGTCGCTGGTGCTCATAAAAATGGACTTTCTTTCACCGGTGTTGGCCTTCAGTTTTATCCGAATAAGTGTTCAAGGGTCAGGATTCAGTATTCACTGAAACCTGAAACCATTAGCAGATTTGGCCTATGGCAGAGCCGGTTATCTCTGACCAGGCCCTGAGGACCAGGTTTTCAACGTTAGAATAAACACAACCATGTAATAAAATTGTTGATCTTCTAATATAATTCAGACTATTTTGATCGAATTTTAATTATAGCTCCGATGCTCGGGCAATTGAATCGCAGCTGTTAAAGAGATTGTTTAAAATTATTTGGGTGGAACAAGGAGGAAGACTATGAATTTACATCGACCGAATGCTAACGATGCACTTCAAACCAGGAATCGCTCGCGCGACATCGCACCTCAATCAGGTATCTGCAGCAGGTGTTTGGATGGGTGCAAGGGCAACTGCGACATATTCCAAGCGACATTTCGGGGGCGAGAGCTTCTATACCCCCAGCCATTCGGCAGCGTTACTGCCGGCGCCGACAAAGATTATCCGGTGGATTACTCTCATTTGAATATTATGGGGTATGCCCTGGGTGCCAAAGGGGTCGAACCTGATCCCGATCAAGCCACCTTTCCCAATGTCAATACTGAAACCTCCTACGGTGTTAGCAATAAGGTTAAGATGAAGGTGCCGATCTTCACGGGTGCCCTCGGAAGTACAGACATTGCACGTAAAAATTGGAAGCATTTTGCCATCGGAGCTGCAATCAGCGGCATCAGTCTGGTATGCGGTGAAAATGTATGTGGAATTGATCCTGAATTGGAGCTCGACAACAATGGCAAGATAAAAAAATCACCGGAGATGGATCGACGCGTGGAAGAATATCGCCGCTACCATGAAGGCTATGGCGATATTCTGGTCCAAATGAATGTGGAAGATACCCGCAATGGTGTTGCAGAATATGTTATCGAAAAGCTCGGGGTGGAGACCATCGAGCTAAAATGGGGCCAAGGCGCCAAATGCATCGGTGGAGAAATAAAGGTCAACTCGCTGGATCGGGCCATTCAATTGAAAAAACGCGGTTACATCGTCACCCCGGATCCGGAGGATCCCGCACACCAGGCGGCTTTTAAAGCCGGTCCCTTAAAACAGTTCGAAAGACATTCGCGTCTCGGGTTCGTAGACCAGGACGGGTTTATGAACGAGGTGGAACGGCTGCGCAAATTGGGAGCCAAACGGGTTACCTTGAAGACCGGCGCTTATCCCATGAGAGAACTGGCCATGGCCATTCGCTGGTCCTCGGAGGCCAATATCGATCTGCTCACCATTGATGGAGCACCGGGCGGTACGGGTATGAGTCCCTGGCGTATGATGACCGAATGGGGCATACCTTCCATCTACCTTCATTCCATGGCCTATGAATTGAGCGATCGCCTGGCAAAAAGCGGTAAACGCGTCCCTGATTTGGCCTTTGCCGGAGGTTTTTCAGCCGAAGATCATGTCTTCAAGGCTCTAGCCCTGGGCGCACCTTATTGCAAGGCCGTATGCATGGGCCGGGCGTTGATGATCCCGGGCATGGTAGGTAAAAATGCGGAAAAATGGCTGCGCGACGAAGGCAGCTCTCTGCCGACCACCGTCTCGAAATTTGGCTTTACCAAAGAAGAAATCTTCATGAACTACGAAGTGTTGAAGGAAAAATACGGATCGGAAGTGGACACCCTACCGCTGGGTGCCATCGGGCTCTACAATGTGACCGACAAAATCATGGTTGGACTTCAACAACTGATGGCCGGATCTCGTAACTGGAAGGTGGAATTTATCGGCCGTGACGACTTATTCTCCCTGACCGAGGATTGTGCCAAAATCACCGGCATCAAGTACGTAATGGACGCCTATCGGGAGGAAGCCTTGGAGATAATTGACTCCTAAAATCTCAAAAACAATTACTTTCAGTTCTAAGCCGAATTGAAGGAGGTATAATATGTCAGACAAGATTTTAAAGCCGATTTTCGAACGAGATCCGGGAGAAAAAGAATTTCATCAAGCTGTACAAGAAATGATAGAAACGCTCATGCCGGTATTGGAACGACACCCGGAATACCGCCGCCTGGGTGTTCTGGAGCGAATCACGGAACCGGAGCGCGTGATTACATTTCGGGTTCCCTGGATGGATGATGAAGGATGGGTGCGCGTCAACCGCGGCTATCGCATCGAAATGAATTGCGCCATCGGCCCTTTCAAAGGCGGGTTGCGATTTCATCCTTCGGTGAATCTCAGCGTTCTTAAATTTTTGGCATTTGAACAGGTATTTAAAAACGCACTGACCACGCTGCCCATGGGCGGTGCCCAGGGAGGGGGCGATTTTGAACCCAAAGGTAAATCAGATGACGAAGTCATGCGGTTCTGCCAGAGTTTTATGACTGAACTGAGCCGTCACATCGGCCAGGACACAGACATCCCGGATGGCGGTCTCGGCGTGGGTGCCAGGGAAATTGGCTATCTCTTCGGCATGTACAAGAAGCAGCGCAATGAATTCACCGGTGTGCTGACCGGCAAAGGTTTACAATGGGGAGGCAGCCATATTCGCCCGCAGGCAACCGGATACGGAGTCGGTTATTTTGCGGCTGAGATGCTGGCGGCCTGCGATGACACATTGGAGGGTAAAACCTGTCTGATTTCCGGTTCCGGAAACGTCGCCCAGCACACAGCGGAAAAAATCATCGAGTTGGGCGGCAAGGTGCTGACCCTTTCCGACTCATCCGGCTACATCTATGACCCGGAGGGCATCGACAGTAAAAAACTGGCTTTTGTCAAGCGCTTAAAAAACCTTAAACGCGGCAGAATCCAGGAGTATGTTGATAAATATTCTGAGACCGTTTACACCGAAGCCGATTCCTCGCTGGATTACAATCCCCTATGGATTCACCGGGCTGATTGCGCCTTTCCCTGTGCGTTTGAAAACGAAATCGGCGAAAAGGACGCCTATAATCTTATCAACAATGGAATCAAGATGATCTGCGAAGGCGCCGATATGCCGTCGTCCCCGGAAGCCGTCAAGATTTTTCTGGAGAAAAAATTACTGTTTGCTCCAGGCAAAGCCGCCAATGCCGGGGGTGTAGCGGTATCCGGCTTGGAGATGGCTCAGAACCGCATGCTGCTCAACTGGTCCGCCGAGGAAGTCGATCAACGGCTAAGGTCGATCATGAAGAACATCCACCAGACCTGTCTTGATGTGGCGGCGGAATATGGTGAAGCCGGTAACTATTTGGCCGGCGCCAATATTGCCGGATTTGTGCGCGTGGTCAATGCCATGCTGGATCAGGGGTTGGTATAGCCAGCACCACCCAATTGTCGGTCACGTCGACCATTTGAAAAACCTTTCAAAGTGTCGCCGCTTTAGGCGTTTGCTCCAAGGTAGTGCTGTTTGGCTTTTTCAGTAACTTTCCTGATAAAGTCACTCTTAGCCTGCGTGTAGGCCACGCGGTCACTACAATGCGCACAAGAGAGGTTCTTTTTAATATCACCATATTCCCGGGCAACTTCTGGATGCTCAATGAGGTAGTCTCGAAAAAGGAGTCTGTCCCAATGCTCGAACCCTGCCTCGACCATGTGGATGTGATGAGTTCTCCTCCCGTTCTTGTCACGTTTTATAAACCATGCATAAAACGGTGGTGTATCATCCCCCCATGATGGCCGCCAAAAGTAGTCATACCCCTGCGCTTCGAGAATGGGAACAATTCTCTGCTTGGTTTCATGCAGACTAGCTACCTCGATTAGAATGTCCACAATGGGTTTAGCCGACAGACCAGGTACAGCCGTGCTACCAAAATGTTCGATTCTCTTTACCAAATCAGGCGGCAGGCAGGACAGCAAATGAAGCCGTTCCAGCTCAAATATCTCCGGCCAGCGAGGATCGTAGGACACGATGGCGACTTCTTCCTTCACTGCGCCGGCAACCTTATCTTCAAATTTTTTGACTGGTTCCTTCATGGGGTCCAACGAGGTGATTATACCCTTGATCGTTTTTCTTCTTGCAACAAATTCGCTTAACGCCTGTTCTAGTCCCTCATCAATTGGCGGTTTATTATATTCTTCAAGACGTTTGGTCAGCATTTCAGCCGCGACTTCGGAAACGCTTTTTGCTCCGTTTTCGTGCCATTTTTGATAATCATCACGTGTGAATAGTTTCGGTTGATACAGATTTCGGCAATGTTTAAATGTCGTGTCATGAATCAGATAATTTCCGTCGCTGCCAACGCTTTTAATGGTATCAACGTCAATGGATTCGACCGTAATATCCATGGAGGTATCATGAATTAGGCTTAATTCATCTTTCGTAAGCACTTGCATGCGGTCAGTCATAACGCTTGTTCCTTTGTCAAAAGTATGGATTCACAAAATCCAACGTACCTGTTCACCGCGTTTCACCGAAGCCTCCACCAGATGGCCTCCTAAAAAGACACTACCTCCTTTCACCAGACGCTTCAATTTGGTTTTTGTCTTCCTTGAATCGCGGAAGGTTTGTGCTTGACCAATTTTTTCATTTTGGCGCGATTAATTTGTTTTTTTGCAAATTATTTATGACAGTCTTAATCACATCATTGATGATTTCATCCTTTGAGTCTTTGCTCCATGTTTCTGATTTCCCGGACCAGATGAGTTTTTCCGTTTTTACATCATATAAATTCGTCTCCAATTGGACAGTCGTGCTTGTGCTTGAATAACCCGGATCGTTCGCATAACTGAATCGGCTACGATAAAAACCGAAAAAGCCTCCATGCCCCGAGCCGCGTGTGTAGACATCTTTTTCTTCTTTGCCGATCAAGTGCGTGATGATCACAGCGTCATTTTCATATTGTTCGACAGCATTTAATATCGTCTCTTTTTTTAATTGCAAATCTCCGGGCATAGGTATCGCCTCTTCGCTTGAGATAGCGTCAACACCAACTGATTTTAGCTGTGCAACGAACTTTTTCTCAAAAATCCGCCGATTATGTTCATTGCCTGTTATGGCAATTACAAGAATATCAGACACAGGCTTCCCCTTGTAAGCATCGTCAGCCTGCTTTTGTGTGAGCTCGGTTCCGGTCCCGGCGCAAGAAATAATCAGAAACGCAAACGAAAACAGATAGCCAAACCATTTAACATGATTTTCTTTCATCAAACTCCTCCTATACCGGTTGTCATAAATTGGATATGTTACGCTGCCCATAACCTTAAACAAAGAGCGGAATGACGAGAAATAAATAGCGACGTTTTTTGCTGTCCCCGTTGATGTTAGAGGTCATTTCCCGCCTGCCAGATCAAGAAATGTACCTGTTACATATGAGGCTTCATCCGACAACAACCACATGATTGCATTGGCCACTTCCTCAGGCTGCCCTCCCCCTTTTCATTGGGATGGCAGCCTTTATGCGATCCACACGACCGGGTTCTCCACCATTGGCATGAATGTCGGTATAGATAAAAGCAGGTCTTACGGCGTTGACACGGATGCCTTCGGGGGCTACTTCTCGCGACAAACCAATGGTCAAGGTATCAATAGCTCCCTTGGATGCCGCGTAATCCACGTACTCACCAGCAGATCCCAGTCGGGACGCCACTGACGATAGGTTGACAATAGCCCCGCCGCTTCCTCCGTGTTTGCGCGACATGCGCCTAACGGCTTCCTTTGCACATAAAAAGCTGCCGGTGATATTCACCGCGAAAATTCGATTTAGGCGATCCGCGTCCATTTCCTCGACACGCATTTGTGTCTCAAGAATACCGGCATTGTTGACCAGTGCAGTTAGCACTCCTAATCGAGTATCTACTGTTTTAAACAAATTAACAACATCCGTTTCCAGGGAAATATCAGCCGCGACGGCGAGAGCCTTCCCGCCGGTCGATTTTATTTCATCGACAATCGAATCGGCGTCTTTCTGACTTTTCAGATAGTTCACACATACGGCGTAACCATGGGCAGCGGCAAGTCGCGCTGTAGCGGCCCCAATTCCGCGACTAGCACCGGTGATGACGATTACTTTTCCCATTTTGAACGAAACATATCCCTTCGATATGAAACACCAAATTATAGATCCTGCAACCTTTTTGATCTGTTCGCCTTTTAATCGCGGTAGAGAGTCCGGGGTATTGAGGGTTGCATTTTCAACGTCTGAAGGAGCACTTCCCTCTATTTGCCTATTTTTATGATCCATTTTTACCCCCTTATCTGGCTGTCACCTTGTGAATCCATAAATTGCGCTAAATTGCCTTGCACGATGGGCAGTAAGACGAAGAAGCCCCCGGCCCTAGTCGTTTTAATGAAGCCTGTGGGTCTTATATCTGATATTGTTTGAGTATCTTAATATTTAACCTAATGTCATGCTTTAAGGCCACAGCCGATTTCAAAACGATTACACTCGTTTTTGTTATTATATCTAACTATTTTAAAGCGTTATACGGTTTTCTAAATTTTTAACCGGACAGCATTGTTTAGATAATTCATCTGAGTTAGCAAAATTTGTACAATGATTATCGGCCCAACCGTATCCCAATACCGCTGCCCCCGGACCCAATACCAAAACCCGTTCCAAATCCCCTGTCGTCATCTCTCAACCAGGGAGTATCGGTTTGGATTGATACTATTCTAGCATCATTATTGACTCTGAGACCCCTGATTCGTAAACTGGAATACCAGTATCCGATCTGATTTCCTAATGAATCCTTAAGGTATGATCCATAGGCATTAGAATAATTTACCGGAAACCTTTTGACAAGCTCCACAGTATTTTCCAATTTATCGGTTTGTGGATCAAATTCCGTCCATTGCTTGTCTGCGATCGAATAGCTGTCCTGCAATGCAATAACTGCGTAAGGGCTGTTCTCTAAATGCAAATAATAATACCGGTGCTCCGGATAGACATGGTATGTTTCAAAGGCCTGTGTGACATCTCGGCTGTTCTTCAAACTACCGTAATTTGCGCCCGAACACCCGAAACAATATAGAAGCCCGATTAGGCTTAAAATAGCGAAAATTAATCTGAAATCGTTTCGATATTCTTTAAATCGGCTCAAAAATTGGGCCTGCGGTTCTCCGCGATATATTCCCCGTCGCATATGTATCTCCTTTTGGTCCTATAATTAGCATCCATAACAAATTAATCATTGGTACTAAAATTTTCAGTGTCAATATTAGAATTCTAAGGTAAGAAGGGTGGTATTAGGCGGGCGTTATTTCCCGCGCAATCTTTTTTGATAATCAGCGTCGGGCTACCCGGACATGTGACCGTCGCAGGAAAATCAGCGCAGGAGATTTATCAAGTTGAGCAGAGGTATTCGGACGTTTTAGAAGTTGCGCTCCTTTCTTATCTTCTCATAACTTTTCTGGATCTCGCGGAAGCGGCTTTCGGCAAATTCGACGAATTCCTCAGGAAGCCCTTTGGAGATAATCATGTCGGGGTGAAAATCTTTAACGAGTTTTTTATATTTTGCTTTGATTTCTTCGTTCGATGATTCGGGTGTGCAGTTGAGGATTTTGTAATATTTGTCCACTTCCTGGAAATATACGGCCTTGATATCCTCATACTGCCGGTCGCTGAGCCTAAAAATAGTTTTTATGCTTTTCAGGGCCGTCTCTTCAGCAGGATGCAGTTTGCCGTCCGCCGCCGCAATTTTGAACATTAGACCAAAGAAGGAAACCATCAGAGCCGGTTGGTTTTGAATGGCCAGATACAGCTGGGCGGCAAAATCTTCAATGGCATACCGTGAGTCCTTGGCCTCGTTGAAAACCTGCCGGGCAAATTGTTTTTCTCTTTCGTCCATGGGCAAACTGTTAATAAAGTTCTGCACCACGACAACTTCATCCTTAGTCACCAGACCGTCAATCTTCGACAGCTTGCCCAGAATGGAAAACAGGCTGACGAAATAAGCCGCCTGGGTCTGTTCCGTTTGCCTGAATTCCGGTCCCGGAATCGAGCGTGTCTCCCGACCGGGAAAACCGACTTTTTTATCCACCAAAATATGCCCCAGGGCGGCACCGGCGATGGCGCCGAGAGGGCCGCCGAACAATAGACCCAACGTTCCCAAAGTGAGTTTTCCAAACCAGCCCATCCATTTTCTCCTTTGTCCATATAAATGCAGAAATTAAACGAATTGGATTCAAATTCCCGCAGGTAATAGCCTAAACGAAGGAAATGGTCAAGAGGGGCGGTCTAGAGGCCAGGGAAACGTCAAAGTTGGTGATACCCAGCAAGATTGAATCAATTCACTACCACCATCATGGACCTAAAATCCCAAATCTCAATATCCAAATTCCAAACAATATCCAAATCCAAAAGTCCAATGACCCAAACATTCTGGTGACTTATCTATAGTTTGATGACAGTTTTGCTTGTTTTGAATTTTGAGTTTTGATCATTGGGATTTGTTTGATATTTGGCTTTTGGTGCTTGGAGTTTGCACGAT
>JASFJP010000037.1:0-14564 GCA_050121225.1 Desulfobacterales bacterium | reverse complement strand
ATCCAATACCATCGGCTATGAGCTATTAGACCTTATCAACAAACAATTGCGAGCGAGAAACTCAACCGACTGACGCGAGAATTGATGCATAGCAAACGACGCCAAATTTGAGGAGAATTGGTAAAGGGACCTTCAGGATTGTCCATAGCGCCTACTGCCGATGACTGGCAATTGCCTTCTGACTACTATCTCAGCATCCGTTTAGCTATATATCGGACAACCTAAACGTAAAGTCAACCTTCATACAAGACCGCAATTATAGTCGCTTTACCGCTTTTGGCAGCAATGTGATGCGGTGTCGTGGACAGGTAATAGACACTGTCGCCCGGTTCCAGCTCGTATTTATCCTCTCCGATTTCCAGGATTACGATGCCGTCCAAAACAAAGATAAATTCTTCGCCCTCGTGGACGGAAATCTCTTTCTCAGGATTCTCTTCGAGCTGAACCATCAACGCCTCCATATGACGGCCCTTTACATCCGGAGCGAGGCTTTTATAAGTGTAAAGCTGCTTTTTCCCGGACAGGGAGGTTGAGCGTGAGATAGTGCGGCGTTCATTCTTTCTGGTGACGGAATACAGCTTTTCACCCACTCCTGATACCAGTCTTCCAAAGGCACTGTCCAAAGCTTTGGATAATTTGATAATGGTTCCCAGTTGGGGTTGAGCTTCATTCTTCTCCAAACTCGACAAAAATTGCGTGTCAAATCCGGTCAATTTAGAAAGCTCTTCAAGAGACAATCCTTTTTCTTCTCGAATAGATCGAATTCGTTGAGCGACGTCCTCGACGCCTTTTTGAGTCTCGACCGGAATATCACCGGTCAGGTCTTCAAAAAAATCTACATTAATATAAGGCTTATTGCTTTTCTCTTCCATCTCGCTCCCCTTGACAATATTTAGTGTAAATAGGTTACCATGCAATCCATCGATCTAATTTATTACAAGCATTTCGCTCCAATATGTCTCGCAATGACAATCCGTTGAACTTCAGAAGTTCCTTCCCCGATATCCAGAAGCTTCTGATCACGGTAAAAGCGTTCAATGTCATATTCTTTCATTAACCCATATCCACCATGCAGTTGAACTCCGTGATTGGCGCAGCGATACATGACTTCAGAACAATACAGTTTGGCCATAGCCGCTTCTTTGGAAAAAGGCATATTGTTATCTCGCAACCAACACGCTTTGTAAAGAAGAAGACGCGCGCATTCGATTTCAAGCGCCATGTCAGCCAATTTAAACGCATTCACCTGAAATGTCGCAATGGGTCTACCAAACTGCTCACGCTCATTGCTGTATTTCAAAGCCAGGTCAAAGCATCCTTGGGCACCGCCTAGACCCATGGCGCCGATTGACAAACGACCCCCATCCAGCGTCTGCATCATCTGATGAAATCCATGCCCTCTGGGCCCCAGCAAGTTCTCTTTAGGGACTCGACAATCCTCAAAATAGAGCTCACTGGTATTGGACGCTCGCCACATCATTTTATCATGCATTGCTTTGGCAGTGTAACCGGGTGTTCCCGCTTCAACGAGAACACAGGAAAGCTCCGGACGTCCGTCATCGCGAATCCCCGTACGGCACAACACCGTGACTCCGGCGGTAATATCTGTGGAGGCATTGGTAATAAAAATTTTGCTGCCGTTTATTACCCATTCGTTGCCGTCCAAAACAGCAGTTGTATTTGTGTTGGCGGCATCAGAACCTGCATTCGGCTCGGTTAAACCAAACCCCCAAAGGGCCTCACCGCTGCACAGCTTGGGCAATAGAGTTTTTTTTTGCTCCTCACTACCAAAATAATATAATGGACCAATACCCAACGAGTTCTCTGCGGCTACCGTAGCAGCATGGGATCCATCGATCCGCGCGATTTCCTCAACCGCAATGATATACGAAATATAGTCCATCGCCTGGCCACCGTATTTTTCGGATACAAAAATTCCGAAGAGACCCAGTTCGGCCATTTTTTGCATGGTTTCATAGGAGAACTCCTCTTTTTTGTCCAGGTCTTTGGCGACCGGTTTGATCTCCTTTTCTGCAAAGTTATGCACCGAATCACGCAAGATCTCGTGATCTGTCGAGAGGCTAAAATCCATATTGACTCCTATACTTGGGGTTACTTCTAAAAGATCGTTGGCACTCAATCCTGAATCTGCTAAGGTGCCCATTAATCAATTCCTAAGAGTCAGGGTTGAAGCTGCAAAATTGAGATATTTTATAGGTACATAGACCGCTAAAGTCAATCTAAAACAGATGCCTGAATTACCTGAAGTCCAAACCATCGTAAATGACCTGAATCTGGCCAATTTGAAAGGCAAAACCATCACTTCGGCCAAAGTTTTCTGGCCGCGCACGATTGCCGAGCCATCGCCAAGATTGTTTTGCAGACGGATAAGCGGTCACTATTTTTCAAGCATTTGGCGCCGAGGAAAATACCTTGTGTTTGATTTGACGGATGATGCCACGTTGCTGATGCATTTGAGAATGTCTGGCCGTCTTCATCTATTTTCGCCGGATGTGCCTCGCAACAAACATGAACATGTGGTGCTGAGTTTCGAAGACGGCAGACAATTACGATTTCATGATCCTCGAAAATTTGGTCGGTTGCATTTGGTAAAAGATCCTCAGCGCATCCTGGATCGTTTAGGTCTCGAACCTCTAGATATCGGATTTACAGCCAAGATTTTCACTGATCGTCTCAAGCAACGTAAGCGCCGCCTAAAACCGCTTCTGCTAGATCAGGCATTTATTGCCGGTTTAGGAAATATTTACGTCGATGAGGCCCTGTGGGATGCAAAACTACATCCCAACCGAGTCGCCGCTGGCCTATCAATGCCTGAAATTAAAACATTACATCGCGCCATTCCCCGGGTGCTAAAACGGGGCTTAAGAAACCTGGGCACTTCCCTGGGAACCGGTAAAACCAATTTTTATTCGGTCGCTCGACATCAAGGACGCAATAAGGATCAACTGAAAGTGTTTCGCCGGACGGGTCTGCCCTGCCCGCGCTGCAAAACATCCATTGAACGGATCATTGTGGCTCAGCGTAGCACACATATTTGCAGCAACTGCCAAAAAAATTGAAGCAGCAATATCTGAGGTGATCCAATGCCCACCGGAGCCTGTGGAATCAACTGTGAAGTTTGCAAGCTAAACCTGCTGGGCACCTGCTCCAGCTGCGGTCCCGGCACCAGTTTTGAGGCAGCCCAAAAACTCGACTCCCAAAGTCGGTTGCTCGGAAGCACGTGCGCAATTCTGGATTGTGCCCGAATGAATCAAATCAGATATTGCCTTCGCGATTGCAATCAGTTTCCCTGCGATAATTTTCGGGTGGGTCCGTATCCATACAGTAAGGGGTTTATAAACATGCAGGAACGTCGCCTGAAACAACCGCCGCCGGCCTTCGCCCCGGATGGCTCGAAAGCCACTGTCGCTGCAGAATACTGGAATGAGCTTCAAAAAAGGGACACCCATACGCTATCTAATCTTACTCTCTTTGAGCCCATATCCAAAACACAATTGATATTTCAATTTCTTGGCGAAGGATTAATGGTAGATCTCCAAAACCGCACTTTGATGCGACCGGAGAAAAACAATTGGAAAATAACCGATGACCCGCTGCTTGAATTGGTCACTGTTCTGTATCTAATCAACGTCAGCGCAATGTACCCAATCGGCAAGGATATTGTTGGAGTGCGCGACCTGAAAGAATCCCATTTTTTTCAAGGCCCTCATGCCCTAAAAATAGGTCCTCTCTTAAAGCGCTATGGCAAGGATTTGAAGGGATTTAAACGGGCGGCAGAATATTTGAAGGGTGAGCCTTGGAATAAGGCTGACGTTGCATACCAGCTTCGCCCCTTCCCCAGGATACCACTTTACTATTTGCTGTGGGAAGGGGATGAAGAATTCAAACCGCGGATGACCGTCCTCTTTGATCGATCCATCGAAAACGTGTTGGCAGCCGATGCCATCTGGGCACTGATCAATCGGGTTTCCATCGCATTGCTGGAAGGACCGAAGGTTAGTCCATAGCATTCTTATTCTTTTTTGCGATACACTTCCGGATTTACAACGTGGATCGGCTCTTTTCCTCGACTGAATTCTATCAACTGTTCTACCACCCCGACACTCATGTTGTTCATTCCTTCAAACGTAAATGCCGCCGTGTGAGGGGTAACGACCACGTTGTCAAGTTCCAAAAGTGCTGAGTCCGTCGGAGGTTCTTCTTCAAACACATCGATCCCGGCACCGCCGATGACGTTGTCTTTCAACGCCTGATAGAGATCTGCTTCGTTGACAATCCCGCCCCGGGCGGCGTTGATCAGCAACGCAGACGGTTTCATAAGATTTAGGGCACGCTTGTCAATCATGCCTTTATTTTCTGCAGTCAATGGTACATGAATACTTACGATATCCGATACTTTGAGCAATTCATCGATCTCCATTCTATCAACGTTGTGCTCTGCAGCAAACTCCTTCGGCCAAAAGGGATCGTGAGCCACCACCTTCATTTGAAAGCCTTGCCCCCGTAGAGCCACACAGCGACCGATCGCTCCTAATCCAATCAAACCCAGGGTTTTCTGCCAAATTTCAAGCCCCATGATTTTGGTGTGCTCCCAGAGTTTGTTCCTCAGGCTACGATCACAGTAAACTATTTTACGAGCTACACTCAAAATCAACGCGAACGTATGGTCGGCAACGGCCTGATTATTCGCGCCCGGAGTATGAAAAACTATGGCACCGTGCCGTGAGGCCGCATCGATATCAACCGTATCCAAGCCGGCCCCCAGCTTGGCGATGGCTTTTACACTCGGGGCCTTGTCCAGAACTTCGGCATTCACTTTCAGATCATTACCGCAAAGAATCGCATCCACCTGACTGAGAGCGTCAACAAATTGGGAATCATCCATCCCCGATCCCCGCATATCAATAACGTTAACACCTGAATTCCTGAGGTGCTCCAGCGGCGAGTTGTCAAAAGCACAAAACGGTCTGGCCTCAATGAGGACGGTAAAATTTCCCATTCGTATCAATCACTCCTTTCAGCAGGCGTTACCTTTCTATCACCCTTTGGCATGACAGATCACTGTGTTGACGCTTGCATTAAAACTCATGGATTCCTGTATAATTTTCAGGGGTTATTTTCAGCAATTCGTCTTTAACGCTTTGAGATACATCCAGGGATGCAATAAATTCGGAAATAGCGCTCTGATCAATGACTGAGTGGGTCCGCGTTAATTTTTTCAAGGCTTCATAGGGCTCAGGGTAGCACTCACGACGTAAGATTGTTTGAATTGCTTCGGCAACCACTGCCCAATTACGCTGTAGGTCTGCCTGGATAACCTCGACATTTAGAATCAATTTACTGAGACCTTTCAGCAGGGACTTCAGCGCGATGAGCATGTGAGCCACAGGCACACCGATGTTTCGGGTAACCGTGGAATCGGTGAGATCCCGCTGTAATCGCGAGATCGGCAATTTCGCTGCAAGATGTTCCAGAATAGCATTGGCGACCCCCAAATTACCCTCGGAATTTTCAAAGTCGATGGGGTTGACTTTATGGGGCATAGTGGAGGAGCCCACCTCACCCTTTTTTATTTTTTGCTTGAAATAATCCATCGAAATATACGACCAGGCATCTCGATCAAAATCAATGAGAATCGTATTGATGCGTTTCAAGGTATCGCAGAAAGCCGCTAAATTATCATAATGATCGATCTGAGTCGTTGCTTTGGAGCGCGAAAGTCCCAAAATATTATTCACGAAACTATCGGCAAATACCACCCAGTTGATATCTGGGTAGGCTACCAAGTGGGCATTAAAATTGCCGGTGGCCCCGCCGAATTTGGCGGAATAAGGAACGGAATTGAGTTGATCTCGCTGCACGATTAGACGCTCAACAAAAACATAAAATTCTTTACCGAGGCAGGTTGGTGAGGCCGGCTGGCCATGCGTCCGGGCCAGCATGGATATATCTTTCCATTCCCGTGCTTTCGCACCCAGCAAATCAATGACGTCGTCCAAGGCCGGCTTTAGTACCTGCAGATAGGCGTCTTTCAGCGAAAGAGGCAAGGCAGTATTGTTAATATCCTGAGATGTCAATCCAAAATGAATAAATTCCTTGCAGTTTTGCAGATTCAAATCATCGAACTTTTCTTTTAAAAAATACTCAACCGCTTTAACATCATGATTGGTAACCTTTTCTATGTGTTTAACATGCTGAGCATCGCCGAGAGAAAAGTCTTTGTAAATTGATCGTAGTTTCTTAAACACCCTCGCGTCAACGCTGTTCAATTGCGGTAACGGCAGTTGACACAAGGCGATGAAGTATTCTACTTCAACCAACACACGGTATTTGATGAGTGCGCCTTCGGAAAAATAATTGGCCAGTGCGGCAGTGAGCCGTCGGTACCGGCCGTCCACCGGGGAGATGGCTTCTAATGCTGAAAATTCCATTGTAAAACGATCCTACTTTATTCTTGAAGTTTTGACAAAGGCTAACCAACGCGATGCGAGTATAGGCAAATGCCCGGTTTGTGTCAAGCGCTGACGGTTGTTGGCATCTTATCGTAAAACTTTATTCGTCGGGTTGAAATGAAATCATCTGGATATCTGCCAAGACCAAGTGACTTCTTTTGCAATAGGTTTTGGAGCCGCGCCGATTCGCGGATGTGTAAATGTCTAAGTAAAACGGGTTATCTTCAAAAGCCGGTGTAACTTACTTGTGCTTTCAGGATATCCGTATTAAATTAAAATCAGCATAAATTAATGCCGAAGGACAAGACACTGGACGGTTATCAAAGAAGCAAAATTATACCCAAAAAACCACAAGCTAAAAAATGTAAGGACGGCTAAGCGGGCTGCCGCGTTTAAACTTATCGCCAGCGGATTAAGCCCGCCAGGATTCGAGAAAGCAACCACGATAGTTAAACTGGAAGCTACGCTTGGAGAAAAGGCAAGGTCATTATCAGTTCTACTGCGCCCGCCGAAATCATTACCCGTGCCTCACCAAGGGTCAAACTTGGTGCCGCAGAGGGGATTGCCGCTGAGTCAATGACTCCCGACCAGCGCAAGCATCTGGATAAATTGATACACACGTATATCGATCGATTGCCGGATGATCTTGCTCGTGTCGAGAAGACAAAGATTCGTAATGCGAACCTGCACGCCATCCACTTCGCCTGGGCAGGTGCCCAAGAGGTGGACAAGCCGCATTATTACCGCCTCCACGGTCCGTTTTTCTTCGTCGAGTATGACAACACCCAAAACAATGCCAATCATATTCATACCGTCTGGCGCCACCTGGAGGGCGATTTCGGTTTGGATATTTTGAGGTTGCATTACAAAGAAGGGCACAGTATGGATTGACATGGCAGAATCCATAGGACACAGATTAGCCTAACCGATACCTCAGACGTGTATAGCGCTGCTGCGTTTTATTGTTGTTGACACCGATGGCCAGCGCTTTGCGACTCCCGACAATGACGACTAGAAATTTACCGCGGGTTATCGCGGTGTAAATCAGGTTGCGCTGCAGTAGTATATAATGCTGAGTCAGCAGAGGAATAATCACTGCTGGATATTCGGATCCCTGAGATTTATGGACGGAAACCGCATAGGCCGGAACAATCTCAACCAGTTCTGAGAAATCATAAACGACCTGGCGACCATCAAAAACGATAACAGCCTCCCGCTCCCCGAAACGGATTTCGTTGATTCGGCCAATGTCGCCGTTGAAGACTTCTTTGTCGTAGTTGTTTCTGATCTGCATCACTTTATCATTCACTCGGTAAACACGATCTCCCTGCGTGACGCCGCCTTCTCCGGGATTCAGAACCGCCTGCAGCTGATTGTTCAAATGGCCGGAACCAACCACCCCCTTGTGCATCGGGGTTAAAACTTGTATTTCCTCAACCGGATCAAACCCGAACCGCTGGGGAATGCGCGTACTGTTGAGCTCCAGAATAATGTCCAAAACCTTTTCGGGATCTTCCTGTTCAATAAAATAAAAATCATTTTTAGGATCAGATGCATAAGTTGCGTTCAGAGAAGGAACAATTCCATCGTTAATTTTATGAGCATTGACGATGATTCGGCTGGTCCGGGCCTGGCGAAAAATCTTGTCCAATGTCACCACCGGGACTGCGCCGGAAGTAATGATATCATTCAATACATTGCCGGCACCTACAGATGGCAACTGGTTGACGTCCCCCACCAGAACTAATGTGGCTGAGGTTGGCAGCGCGTTAATAAGATGATACATCAAAACAATATCGATCATCGAAACTTCATCGATGATGAGAACATGGCAATCAAGCGGTTTGTTTTCGTCTCTCTGAAATCCGCCTTTTTGAAAACTGTATTCAAGAAGCCGGTGTATGGTTCTGGCTTCATAACCGGTGGCTTCACCCATCCGCTTGGCCGCCCTACCGGTAGGGGCCGCCAGCATGATCCTGGCATGAAGTCTGGAAAAAATTTTCAACAGGGCGTTAATAAGCGTTGTCTTGCCCGTTCCGGGGCCTCCGGTGATCACAAGAACTTTGTTTCGAATGGCCCTGCGCACGGCCTTGATTTGATTGTCGGCAAGATGAATATCCAGGTGACGCTGAACCCAAGCGACGGCCTTGGCGGCATCAACATCCCGTATGGACTTTGGAACGTTCAACAGTGATTTTAATCTACCGGCAACGCCAGTTTCACACAGGTGAAACCTTGTTAAATAGACAGCCTTACTATTCTCCGCAATAGGTTCAACAGTTTCATTTAAACCCTCAAGGACAATCTGCCGGTCAGTTGCCAGGCGTCCCAGAGCTTCCACCACCGCCGCCCTATCAGCATCAAGAATCTGACAGCATTTTGAAATCAAATTCTCGTAGGGATAGTATACATGCCCCTCATCAGAGAGCTGGTGCAGTACAAAAAGAATTCCGGCTTCAACTCTCACCGCTGAAGTTTTTTCAAATCCCAGTTTTGCGGCAATCTGATCAGCTGTTAAAAATCCGATCCCAAATATATCCGTCGCCAAGCGATAGGGATTATGCTTTACGATCTTGATCGATCGATTGCCGTACTTTTGATAAATCTTGGTGGCATACCCGGCGCTGACACCGTAGGTTTGCAGAAAAAGCATGACATCCCGGATATCACGCTGGGCACTCCAGGCCTTTGCAATCATTGCGATACGCTTTTTGCCGATGCCCTGCACCTCGGTCAGCTGATCAATCGTGTGCTCGATAACATCCAACGTCCGCTTACCGAATTTATCGACGATCCGTCCCGCCATTACCGGGCCAAGGCCCTTAATCAGTCCCGACCCTAAATACTTTCGAATACCGTAAACCGATGCCGGCACTTTTGTTTTGTATTCAACGATCTTGAATTGTTTGCCGTATTTGGGATGGCTCGACCACTCACCCTGCATGTCCAACTCTTCTCCCGGCAAAGGATTCATCAGAATTCCAACGACTGTGACAAGATGTTGGTGTCCTCGCGTTTTGATCTTCGCAACGGTATACCCGTTTTCTTCATTGATGAACGTGATACGCTCTATTTGTCCGGAAATATCTGTTAACACTCGGACACCTGTGCTTTTTTTATTATTTGAATCAAACTCGATTCGTTTTCACACCCAATCGGGCAGGCGTACATCCGATGCTGACACCGAGTTTGGGATGTAACATTTAATATCGACCACTGGAGATCCTTCATCGGCATCAATGTCTTCAATCTCAATTTTGCTTCGCTGGATCGCGATGATCTTGCAAAGTGTGAGCGCAATAAGATTGGGCCTTAATGGCGAATGAGTGGCGAAAACCCCTGTTAGCGGATTGTTCTGGTCACCCCTGGGGTGTACTCGGAGAGTTTTTCGTTTCTTCGCGGTGTCATTACGATGAAACCAATACATCACGTTGATATGCGAAAAACCTTCGAGGCCTAAAAGTGCGGGCATATATTCATTATAAATATCGATCCAAATCTTCCCATCGCTTTTCCTGACAATACCGACGGGATTAAGATAAAATGATTGCGACATTGCGGCTAACCTCTTGGGGTTTATTTTCGTAAAAGGTTCTACTCTTCTTGCAGCTCTTGTAATTCTGCATAATAATCCAACGCCTCCGGGTTATTTAAGGCATCTTTATTGAGCACGGGCTGCCCCTCAATAACCTTCTTTACCGCCAGTTCAACTTTTTTCATATTCAACGTGTATGGGATCGCCGGCGTGCTCAAGATTTTGGCTGGAACATGCCTTGGAGAAGCATTTGTCCGGATCGTCTGTTTGATTTTATCCCTCAACTTGTCCGTTAATTCATGCCCGGTTGCCAACTTGACAAAAAGAATAACACGCACATCATTTTTCCAATTTTGTCCAACGACGACGCTATCTTCAATCTCGTCCATCTGCTCTACCTGCCGGTAGATTTCGGCAGTTCCGATTCGGACGCCTCCGGGATTAAGCGTAGCATCGGATCGGCCTAACATAATCACACCGCCGCGCTTGGTGACGATTACGAAATCACCATGGCGCCAAATGTTGGGATAAATGTCGAAATAGGCACGATGATATTTTTTGCCATCCGGATCGTCCCAAAAATAAATCGGCATGGAAGGAAAAGGTTTACAACAAACCAGCTCGCCCTGCTGATCGATAACCGGCTTGCCGTTTTCATCAAATGCCTGCACATCCATGGCCAATCCCCGGCATTGCAGCTCACCGGAATATACCGGTCCCATAGGATTGCCAAGCGCAAAACAGCCGTTTAGATCAGTGCCCCCGGCAATAGACGCCAGCTGCACATCAGACTTGACATGACTATAAATAAATTCAAACCCCTCGATTGATAAGGGTGACCCTGTGGAAAGCACCGCCCTGAGTGGGGACAAATCGTAACGTTCACCAGGTGTTACACCGGCATTTTGCAGTGCAGCGATGTATCCGGCGCTGGTACCGAAAACGGTGATTTTTTCATCCTGGGCCATTTCCCACAACGCAGCGGGATGGGGGTGAAAGGGATTGCCGTCAAATAAAACCAAGGTGGCACCAACCGCCAGTGAACTGGTCAACCAGTTCCACATCATCCATCCACAAGTGGTGAAGTAAAAAATGGTATCGTCTCGTTTTAAATTGGTGTGGAGCATCAGCTCCTTTAGATGGTGAATCAAAATTCCTCCGGCGCTTTGTACCATGCATTTGGGTAAACCGGTGGTTCCGGAGGAATACATGATGTAAAGGGGGTGGTCAAACGGCAGTTGCTCAAATTCGATCTCAAGATTGGATTCTGCTGATCTGAAATCGCGGTAGTGAACCGCATTGGGGACACTTGAAATATCCGCATCCGGGTCGGTGTATGGAACCACGACGACTTTTTCAATGGAGGGCAGTTCATTTAGAATCTTGGATATGCGCTCCAGGGAATCTATCTTTTTCCCCTTGAACAAGTACCCATTAGCTGTAAATAAAATTTTGGGTTTAATTTGCCCAAATCTATCCAGCACGCCTTTGATACCGAAATCCGGCGAGCAGGAGGACCACGTTGCACCCATGCTGGTTGCCGCCAGCATAGCAATAATGGAAGCCGGCATATTCGGCATAAACCCCACTACCCGGTCACCGGGCTGCACCCCTGCTTCTTTCAACGATTTGGCCAGGCGCGCTACTTCATTATAGAGTTCGGCATGGGTCATCTTAGTCGAGGCCTGCCCTTCCCCTTTGAAGATCAAGGCAACCTGGTTGTCTCGGTAGCGTAGAAGATTCTCGGCAAAATTGAGTCGCGCGCCGGAATACCACCGTGCACCCGGCATCTTGTTCACATCGTCGATAACGTCATTATAGGGTTTTGAGGCAATGATATCCGCAAATTCCCACATCGCCGCCCAGAAATCCCCAACATGTTCCACCGACCATCTATAGAGCGTTGAGTACTCTGCGAAATTTTGATCGTGTTTTTCATTAATAAAATTCATAAAGCGATACATGTTGCTGTTTTTAATCTGGTCGTCCGTGGGCTTCCATAAAAGTTTCGCCATGATTTATCCCCCATAATTTTAATTTAAACTGATCGGTTCTAAGTTCACCCTGGGTTTAAGTTTTATACCCAGGACACCGAGACCACACTTTTTTTATCTTTATATGCAACAAATAGTCAAGAATTGGCTTCAAAAAAGAATGTTGCAGTAAATTTTAATGCTTGCAGGGTTTTCCGATTTTCGTTATCACTCAATTCCAATTGACGGAAGCCTCCGAATGAGAAGACTTCAAGTAAAACAAAACGGTGAAGGAGCAAATTAATGAAAGTTGTTGAATTGAGATCGGATACGATGACACAGCCAACAGCATCCATGCGACGAGCCATGGCCGAAGCGGATGTCGGCGACGATGTGTTTGGCGAAGATCCGACGGTTAACCGTTTAGAGTTGATTGCGGCGGAACGCACCGGAAAAGAGGCCGCCGTATTTGTCGCCAGCGGCACCATGGGCAATCTTGTCAGTCAGTTGGCCCATTGTGGCCGCGGGGAAGAAATTATCCTTGGAAATCAGGCGCACACGTTTTTCTTCGAGCAGGGGGGCTCTGCCGCTGTGGGAGGCATTCATTCCCGGACCATCCCAAATCAACCGGACGGCACGCTGCCACCTCAGGAAATCGAAGCTGCTATACGTTCCGACAATATTCATTTTCCGCGAACCCGTTTGATTATTCTCGAAAATACCCATAACCTGTGCGGAGGTTTTCCACTGGGCCGCGATTACATGACAGCGGTTGGCGATATTGCCCGCCGTCATAGGTTAAAAATTCATGTAGATGGGGCACGTTTATTTAATGCGGCCGTCGCGTTGGGCGTAGATGTCGCCGCCCTGGTAGCGGATGCGGATTCAGTTTCTTTTTGTCTGAGTAAAGGACTGGCGGCGCCGGTTGGTTCCGTCGTATGCGGCAGCCGAGAGTTTATTTCCGAAGCTCGGCGAGCACGAAAAGTCATCGGCGGCGGCATGCGGCAGGCCGGCGTCATGGCTGCCGCCGGCATCATTGCTCTTGAAGAAATGGTCGATCGCCTGGCGGATGATCACATAAATGCGCGAAAACTGGCTGAAGGTCTGGCCGATATGCCTGGTGTATCAATTGACCCGACTCAAATCAAAAGCAACATTGTTTACTTTGAGGTAACGCATGATGAAATGACCGCAGAGAATTTGGTCAAACGCTTGGAAGCCGACGGAGTCCGCATGTTGCAGGTGGGGATTGGGAGTATTCGCGCCGTCACCCACTACCATATCACCAGCGAAGATATAAATTATACACTAGAGGTGTTCTCGAAGATTGTAGAATAGACCAAGATTTAATGTTTGAAGCTGCGTTGTCCGGTGTACACCATGGTTACGTCAGCTTCATTACAGGCTTCAATTGACTGATAGTCATTTTCGGACCCCCCTGGCTGAATCACGGAGGTGATTCCTTCCCGGATGCCGACATCCACACCGTCTCGAAAGGGAAAGAACGCATCACTGACCATGCAGGCTCCGATAAGTCCACCTCTTTCTGTAGCCACGCGCTCATCGAATTCCGCCTTTTTATCCGGATCGGTCAATTCATTGTAAGGTATGCCACAACTTTCGAAGCAATAACGGTCAGCCAGTTTTCGATATGCTTTATCCCTGGCGATCTGTGCCACGCCAACCCGATCCTGCTCCCCGGTTCCGATGCCGACAGTTACTTGATCTTTCACATAAATGACTGAATTTGATGTAATCCCGGACTCCACAAGCCAGCCGAAAATCATGTCGTCGTACTCTTTTGCGCTGGGCTCGCGATTAATCTGATAGACGTGACCTTTGTACTCACACTCGGCAAGTTTGAGATCTGATTTGCCACGTGAGTTTGGAACAAACGACCACTGCGCAATGATCCCTCCGTCGATTAAACTCTTAAATTCAACGCATCGCTTTCCCACAAAGCTTTGCAGCCGCTCTATATTGTCGACTTTAATGATTCGCAGATTTTTTTTGGCAGAAAAAATGTCCATGACACCTTCCTCGAAGTCCGGTGCGACGACAACCTCGGCGTACTGCTGAACAATCGCATCTGCCGTGGCTTTGTCGACAGCCCGATTCAACGCAATACATCCGCCGAACGCGGCAACTCTGTCGGCCATGTTGGCCTTCACATAGGCATCAGCCAAAGTATCCGAAAGGGCCGCTCCACAGGGATTGTTATGTTTGACGATCACCGCACCGGGCTTGTCGGTAAAATATCGCAAAATATTGAGGGCGTTGTCGGCGTCTGTGAGATTGGTTTTACCCGGATGCTTGCCGGATTGAAGTAGCTCGACATCCGACGCGAGATATTGACCCGGTTGGATGGTTTCGGTTTCGCCCAGTACCAAATTCCCGTTTACCAGGCGATAGAGGGCGGCTTCCTGACCAGGATTTTCACCGTACCTCAGTCCTTTTTGCACCTCATCGATGGTCCAGGTTACTTTCTCATAAAAGAGGGTCTGTCTTTTGTCTTCGTTAATAAAGCTGATTTCCATTTTCGGAGGAAAGTGATCATCCATGATCGTCCGGTACATTTTTTTC
>JASFJP010000036.1:0-14587 GCA_050121225.1 Desulfobacterales bacterium | reverse complement strand
TAATCCAAATTCGGTTACCAAAACATCAATGTGGCCTTCTTTTTCTTTTATTCTCCCTACAAATTCGTCGATCGCACCGGGATTGTTAAAATCGAGGGGATAAGTAGCTATTTTTTGTTCCAAGTATTGTTCGGTTTCGGCCTCTACAATTTTTAATATTTCACGATGCGTATCGGTGGCGTAAACAAGCGACTCTTCGGCCAGAAATGTCTGGACCAATTCACTGGGAATGCATTTTCCGGATCGCTGGGATGCAATCACGACAACCTTCCCTTTTAATCCATTGTTTCTTAACGTACTGATCATTTCCAATTTTATTCTCCTTCTATGGTTACCAATACGTGTCTATGGCACCATAACCGTCACGGCCGCCACCGCCATCATAATATGGTCGCGAGTGCCGTCCTTTAAGCGGCTACCCTCTTCTAAAAGACCACCATCAATCACCTCAATCTCTCGTTTTCCGAAGGGGATCACCTTTAAAACTTCCTCTTGGTCTACCTTTTCAGGGAACGGCACTCCGATTTTGATTTTTACCATCATCTCTTTCATGCTCGACAGCAGCTGGCATTCGCCGAGCCCCACCATGGTGCAGTGGTAAATGGCGTCGGTAACCGCGCGCACAGCACATTTGGTTGGGTCGGGATGATGAAAGTCGGAACCCATACCTACTTCAATCAGATATTTACGCATAGTTCATCCTCCTCGAATTGATACGTGAAAATCAGTAGACGCCTGTACTACCGGCATTAACAAAATTATGTTGATATCTGTGATATAAGGACCTAATACTCATTTGTGTAATTCATAAAAAAAATAATGTCAAATTGCGGATGGCCATTTTGTAATTAAGTTATAGTGTGATTCCAATAAACTTGAGGCAGATACAGAAGGTGTTGGGATTTAACCATTATTCCACCTTTCCATCATTCCATAGGGGTGGCACGATTTGAAATGCCACAACAATAAAGGTAATTTCTCAGCGCTATAGAAATTCCGAGACATCGAATTAGCCAAAGGTCTTATATGAATTCGCAGTTGCCGAATATCAATGATGTAACGCATCAAGTACTCCATAACTGCAACATATCCGATGCATGCCATGCGGGTATGTATTCAATCTGCGGTTTGGCATTGCGATTGCGGGATCTTTTTAAATGGGAAAAGGGACTGCCGCCCTGGGAAGAAAGAGACTCTTCAGAAGTTCTGGAATGGATTGAAGCCAAAGAAAATACCTGGGAACAGTATACCGAAAACGAATATGAACAAATATGCATTGACGGCGAAAAATTTAACCCATTTGACACCCTAGCTATCAATAAGATCCTGGAACCCCATAATATTTTTTACGGTGCCGGCTACGCCCACAGCCTGAAGCCGAGCTTTTTTTTGGCGACCATCGACGAAAAAACAAGGATCGACGGAACTTCCATCTACATCTTCGACCGTGAACTGGCACGTGACTTACTGACCATTCCGGCACTGACTCAAAACGACTGCGTTCTTTTGCGGCAGGATTCTGCCAGACTATTTCTCTGGGACAAAATTACTTACATAAAAAAATCAGGGCGACCGGCTCTCAAATTTGCGCTGGAAAAATGCGGCTTGAAAAAGCAGCACCCCGAAGCTCTAAAGCGCAGTCTTACCAAAATTCTGGCTGCCCACAAGGACGCATACATTTATCATGAAATTGGAGAATTGCACGATACCGTCTTTGATCGTGGTATCTGGCGGGAAATCATCGCCGCATTCCCTTTCTCGCCGGTCGAATTCTTAACACGGGCCGTTAAAGATTTGCTGGCGGACACCAATGAATATGGAACCCTCCGATATATTTTAAAAAAACGCAAGACCGCCTCTTTGGCGTTCTACGTCGCCTTTTTAGATGGATTAGTCAAAGAATTTTTCCCCGAACTGCCGATTTCTTTTCAACAATTCATGCAGACAAAAGATTGGGGTGTTATCGATCAGGCTGTCTCCAGAGGTTTTGCAACAGCCCAAAAACATGCTGAGCTGATCACTGATCTCTACCAAGAAGGTATTCGTAAGGAGGATTTGAAGTGGGCGGAAGTTGAAATCCAAAAACGCTTGCTTGGAAAATATATCAAAAAATGATTTATTGTATTCTGGAACGAAAGACCAAGAGAGGAGAAGACCGACCGTGGAATATGAAGATGTGATCACCGTAGCATGCGCGAATGTTCACCAGCAACCGGCCGATTTGGAAAATGATCTGACGAGATTTAAAAAATTTATCCGTGAGGCGGCCGCTGGAGGTGCGAATCTTATAATTTTTCCGGAAGTTACGCTCACGCCTGTCGGTGCCCCAAGGGATAAAAATTATGAAATCCCTGAAAAGGAATATCATGAAACTGCCGAGACGATTCCCGGCCCTTCCACGGAAGCGTTCGTGAAAGAAGCCCGGGAGCATGATATCTATATCATCGCCGGATTGCTCGAGAAGGACAGAGATGAAAAAAACATCCTTTACAACACGGCGATCGTCGTCGGTCCTGAAGAAGGTCTCATCGGAACCTACCGCAAAGTGCATCTTTTCAGAGACGAAAAGGCCTATACAGCTCCCGGAAATGACCTGCCGGTTTTTGAAACAAGGTTCGGCCCAATCGGGGTTCTGATCTGCGCCGATTTTTACTGTTATCCTGAGACAGCCCGGACATGTGCACTGAAAGGGGCACGCTTGATCGCCCTGGTGACGGCAGTAATGGTCACCATCAGTAATGCCGATTCGCAATGGTCCATATATGAAGGGGCGATCGAACTGGTTCCGGACATCATACGGGTTCGCGCTTACGAAAACCATATTTACATTGCGGCGGCCAATTCGGTTGGGGTGTCGTTGCATGGTTACAGGTCCTTTGGCAAAAGTATGATCGTCGGCCCTGAGCCGCCGGGATCCTTTGCAGTAAAATATTTTGCCGGTCCGGCCAGCCAGGTCAAAGATGAGCTGATCATGGCAACCTTAAATCTGAAAGATATGGATAAGAAACGACAGCGATTGTGGGATACGCGGTTTCCCGAATTATATGGGGCGATCGTTCAGGGATAGGATAAAAAACGATTTTATAAAATCATTCCGGCCATGTGGCCGCCGGTTCTACCGGCGCACCAACATTAGAGTAGTTAAAGACCCCCTTAATCCCAGATATCTTCCAAATTCTCACCGTCTCTAACGCACTACCGCTATAGGGTCATTAGTAGGTCCATGCAGACGCATCGCTCGGCATCGGAGGTGGCGAGAGCTTTTTCAGTATACTTTCATCCTCTTCAATTTGATTAAAAAAAACCGCATCCTCTCGAGAGACAATTTCTTCATAGATATCTGTGCCCGCGATGATAAGGCCACCTTTTAAAGATATTCCCTGTTGGTAATGGGAGGACAAAAGATCCTGATCTTTTTTTGAAAGGACCAGGGTCGTACCCGAAAACGATTGGGCCCGCACTAATAGCGGTTTTGGACCCAGATGGCCCCATGACAATGCTCTGGCTTTAAAGTAGGACGTTCCAATACTGAAGGCACCATGGTGCTTTGCCCATTCTTCTGATAGAGAAAATCTCAAAGGAATTTTTTTGCCGCTGGGCCCTACAATATGGGGTCTTGTGACTGGAGTGAATCCTTCGGGGGCCAAGATTATAAGTCCGGAAGGAGGACCAAAATATTTATCGGAAATTTTCACTAGCGGAATCGACCTACCTTTAATTCTACCTTCTTCGATCCAACGGTTGATCTGCATAATGGTTAGGTTGGCAAAGACATAACTTCCTGGATCAGTCCAGGGATGCCAGCCATCCCAAGTGAGGTCCCGTTTTCTAAAAAATGTTTGACGCATTCCTTCATCATACAACACACTGTTTGGATATTTTTGCAGTGCTGTAAAGAGGCGATTTGCGGGAAGTATATGAACGTTAGAATATTTAGCGGCGAGGTCCCTTAAATAATAGTTAAGTTGCACGTATTCCTCGAAACAACGTTCTCTTAACCTATTCGTAGTGCCATTTTCTAATGTGTAATATTTGTGGGGTTTACGTTGATTGCAGTCAATTAACTTTTCATAAAATATATCGCCCAAAAGTACTATCGGTTTGTAGTCATCTTCCATCGCATAGGATGCATTACCGTTTTTAGAGCAATCATAAAGTTCACTTTCACAATCGAGCGCCAGAGCAGCCACTAAGACCTCAAGCTCCTTTTTTTTATCGTTTATATCTTCAAGGATTTTCATTTTATGGTAGGTGATATCCCAGGCTAATACCAATTTTGGTTTCATGCGCTTGTAATATAATTTGATCACTCTCGAGTAGGAAGCCGGCAAAAACAAGGGAAACGCATGTCCATTTTTTTGATTGCCAAGGCACAGCTGATCTGCCACAACCTCAGAAACCGAGCGGGCCATAAGACCATGGGAGACAGAGGAGCCCAGCCCCAATACGGGTCCCATCTGGGATAACTCTTTGGCCAAATCGGGATCTTCGGTGCAGTGAGATGGTCGTTCGTTTCCAGAAGCTGCATGAGCTGAAAGCAATAAAATTGACAATAGTGTCGCATACCATAATATGTTGATAACGTACCTATCGGTGTTTGGTTTAAATTTAGAAGAATCTTTTAACATTGTCTGATACCTGGTAAATACATGCCTCCTGATCTTTGCCAGTAATACCGCGTATGCTCCACTAATAATGTAAGCTACGAAGAAAAACTTAATTGGGTTATCTGGAAAGACCAAATTACTCCTCTTGGAATAGGCTTTGGAGGTGAGCTGATTCGCGGATGTGTGACTGTCTGAGGACATTAGGGAGCGTTAAATCAAACAGCATGAAGTATTGGCATTAAAGCACAACTATCGAATATTTCTCACTAATTTATTGATCTTGAAGCCCTGTTTGCTGATACGCTCCCTTATGTGCGAGTTTCACACCTCCGCGAAGCGGGTTATCTTCAAAGCCGGTGTGACACACTTGGACTTTCGGCATAACTGTAAAACTTAATAGACCCTCCGTGTTGTTTATCCCTCTGTGATCCTTATTCTCGTTGGACTTAAAAAAAAGGGGGAGACAGCATTAACCGGTCTCCCCTATTTATAGAAACGCGTTTATGGTGACACCTAATGGGACTTCGCCCGGGTCCAGGCTTCGTCCATTATGCGGTTATCCTTTCCCAAATCCTTTGTAAAATAAAGTGTTTTCATAATTTCAGGAGGAGGCCATACGCCCGGATTCTCTAAATCTTCTTTATTCAGGTACGGTTTGGCCGCTTCATTGGGGGTCGCAAAATGGTTGTAGTTGGACAGCGAGGCATTGACTTTTGGTTCAAGAATCCAGTTGATCCATTTGTGCGCTGCATCGGGGTTGGGAGCTTTGGCCGGAATGCACATGGAATCAATCCATATTTCACTGCCTTCCTTGGGAACCACAAAACCAAGGTTTTTCGGATCTTCGGCAATGGCCTGGATAGCGTCACCGTTGTACACGATTGCCGCAGCAGCCGCATTGGCAACAACATCGTTCTTGCCTCCCACACCGCCTTTAAAGCCTAAACAAGAGCTCCTCTTTTTGGTTTGAATCAGCAAATCTGCGGCCTCTTTGAGTTCTTTGGGTTGGACGCTGTTGAAATCGTATCCGAGATAAAGCAGCGCAATACCCATCATCTCCCGCACGGAATCGATAAGCGCAAACGGCCCCGGATCTTTTTTAGAATCAAAAATAATAGCCCAGCTTTGAGCGTCAGCATCTTTAATTCGGTCCCGACGATACATCAGACCCACAGTACCCCATTGCCAACCGGCTGAATATTTGTTCCCCGGGTCAAAAGTAGTTTCCTTGAATTTGGCTCCCAGATTCTTCAAATTGGGAAGCTTGGAATGATCCAGGGGTTGGATCAGCTTGAGGTTGATCAAACTGGGCATGATGTAGTCCGATGGCACAATAATATCATACTGGGCCACTCCTCCCGCCTGCAGTTTGGCCATCATTTCCTCATTCGATTCGTAAAGATCCAGCCGCACTTTAATTCCCGTGGCTTTTTCAAAATCTTTAGGCATGTTCTCTTCATCCATATATTCAGACCAGATGAAGATTTTCAGCTCATCCCCGGCGGCAAAAGCCGTTCCACCCAAAACCATTGACAATATCACCAGCAATAACAATAATTTTTTCATCCTCTACCTCCTTTCGTTTAGTTATTTTCTAGTAAAGCGTTCCATACCAATAATCATGATCACCGTAATCAACACCACCAGGGTGGACAAGGCATGAATTTGAGGAGTGACTCCACGCCGAACCGCTGCAAAAATAAACAGGGGCAAGGTAATCGATTCGGGACCAGCGGTAAAAAAGCTGATCACAAAGTCGTCCAGAGACAGGGTAAATGCCAGCATGGCACCGGCCACAATCCCCGGCAATAACAAGGGGATGGTCACCCGGCGCAGCAGATATGGCGTGCTGGCAAAAAGATCCCGGGCAGCCTCTTCGACATCCCGGCCTATGCTTACCAGTCGGCTGCGCACCACCAGGGCCACAAAGGATATTTGAAACGTGATGTGTCCGATAATCATGTTAAACAGCCCCGGTTCAAATTGTGATGAAATTACCCGTAGCAGTCCAAAGGCGACCACCAGAGCGGCTGCCAATATAATGTCTGGGATCACCACCGGTATGTGTAAAACCATATCCAGGAAGGTATTGGTTTTTCGGCCCCATGGAAAACGGTCCATGCCAATAGCCAACACCGTTCCCAGAAAGGTGGCGACAACAGTAGAAACGACCGCCAGGACTAACGTGTTCCAGGCGGCTTCCAGGATAAATTCATTTTGGACGAGTTTGATGTACCAGTCAAAAGTAAAACCGCGCCACACCAAGCCGTAGCGTGTGGCGTTAACTGAGAAGACGGCCACGGCCACCAGGGGAAGATACAGAAATCCCATGGTAAACATAGCCAAAGCGGTTATCAGGGGATGAGACCGTTTCATACGAACTCAATCTCCTTGCTTCTGCGCCGGTAAATCTGCAGACTGACCATCGTCAGAATCATTAAACCGATGCTGATAGCTGCACCGAAGGGCCAATCGCGGCTGGCACCAAACTGCTGCTGAATGAGATTTCCCACCAGCATATACTTGGCTCCGCCGAGAAGATCGGGCACGACAAACATTCCCATGGCGGGAACAAAGGTCAGGATGATGCCCACCGAAAGTCCCGGCAGCGTTTGAGGTAAAATGGCCTGCATAAAGACCCTCACTTTGGAGGCATACAAATCCTGCGCCGCCTCCACCAAAGCCCAGTCCAATCTTTCAACACTGGAATAAAGCGGAAGGGCTACAAAGGGCAGAAACATGGAAACCATACCCAGATATACGGCAAAAGCGTTGGGATAAAGCGGGTTGCCTGGAGGAATCACACCGAAATATGACGCCAGCTTGGCAAGGGGTAGCTCCGGAGCCAGGATCAAAAACCAGGCATAGGTGCGGATAACCATATTGGTCCAAAAGGGGATAATTACCAGAGTGAGCCATAGATAGCGGGAACGTTCGGGCCGGGCACAGATAAAAAACGCCAAGGGATAGGACAAGATCACGGATAATGCCGTGGTAACAAAGGCCACCCACACGGATCGCAATACGATTACAATATAATCTGCGGTCCATCCGAACAAACTGAAACCCATCAATCGTTTATAATTTTCGATGGTGAAATCCCACTCAAGTTGCCCGTAAGCCCCCCGGGTGGCAAAACTAACCACGATCAACACCAATCCCGGGAGCACCAAAAATACCATTAGCCAGAGCATTCCGCCCCCCAAAAAGACCAAACCCCGTTTTATGAGATTTTGCTGGGTGGTTAATTCACCATACCAGATGAGTAACTTATTCATCCAAGATCACCAATCCCTCCGGGGGCAGCTCCAGCCATACCTCGTCTCCGGTATCATAGTTGCGTTGGGCCGGAGTCCGCACACGCAAAGGTCCTGGGTCGCACCACAGATCAATATTGGTTCCCCGATAAATAGCCTCCCGGACGTGCACTTTGACGCCGTTTATTTCTGGAGCGTTTCCGGTGATTCGAATTCGCTCGGGTCGAATGGCCACTGTGCCGGATTCCCAGCTAGGTGCATGGTTCAGGTGCAAGAAACCTATTTCGGTTTCAACACCGCCATTGGACTCCCGTCCCTGGATCAGGTTGGCAGCCCCGAGAAATTCGGCCACAAAACACGTCTTGGGTTGTTCGTACACCTCCTTGGGTGTTCCATACTGAATAATTCGACCCTCACTCATAACGGCAATGCGGTCGGAAACAACCAGCGCTTCGGCCTGGTCATGGGTCACCAGAATAAAAGTTTGTCCCAGCTTGCGCTGCAAGCGCCTCAGCTCGACCTGGACTTGAGCCCTCAAGCGTGCATCCAGGGCGGACATGGGTTCATCCAATAACAATACATCGGGTTCATTGACCAAAGCCCGGGCCAGGGCCACCCGTTGCTGCTGGCCGCCGGAGAGTTGATGAGGAAAGCGTTGGGCCATTTCTTCCAGGCCCAGCATCTCCAGGCGCCGGTTTACCCGTGATTCGACATCATTTTGGGGAAACTTGCGCGAACGAAGCCCAAAGGCCACATTTTCGAAAATACTTAGGTGCGGAAACAGAGCATAGCTTTGAAAAACGGTGTTTACCTGACGTTTGGTTGCAGGCAATGATGTGATATTCTGACCCCTCAACACGATCTGACCGGCATCCGGCAACTCTAGCCCGGCGATAATACGAAGCAGGGTTGTTTTACCGCATCCTGATGGCCCCAACAGGGTAAAAAACTCTCCTTCGTGGACCTCGAGGGAAACATCAATCAAAGCATCAACGTCACCAAAACTTTTGTCAATGTCTATAACGGAGAGGCCCTTTTCGTTTGCCGATTTCATTTGTATATTTCCAACTCGGTGGGTAATTTCACCGGTATCAACCCATGTAACCAGCCGTTCGGGGAATTCGCACCGCATCACGTAATATATTTGAGGCCAGTTGATGCCGCTTTTTATCCGGCGAACCTTCTTCGATGCGCTGCTTCATCTGCGTCCCCCGTAGCTTGCGGGAAATTTTATCCGGCTCTTTGAAGAGCAATGCGCCGAAATTGCATTCTGTGACACAGGCCGGAGAGCCGCCGCATAAATCGCATTTAAAGGCTTTTCCGGAAGAATACTGCTCAATCATGCCGTAAGGACAGGCGCTCACGCAGTCACCGCAGCCGTCACATTTGGCAGCATCTACAACGACAACTCCCCGCTCGTTTTTATAAATTGCCTCCTCCGGACAGGCCTCCAAACAATCCGGTTTGGGGCACTGAAAACAGACACTCGGAACCGAATAGCCCTGCAAAGAAAAATTGTTGATTCTGATGCGAGCTTTGGAGGGCATGAACATGCCCTCTTTGACTGCCGAACACACATAGACGCATCGATTACATCCTGTGCAGCGATTGGGAATGGCTAACAGATGCTTTTCCATCTACTTCCTCCGTTATTCAAAAATTCAAAAAGTGATTGTATTAGCAACATATTAATAAACAACGCTGTATGAATCATGAAAACGATTTGAATCCCTCAACCCGCAAACGAGAGTGGAGATTACGGTCTGTTCCAGTGCTTATCTTGCGGGTGATTCATACACCTTCAAGTCGCAGTTCGTGCAATTTCTCCTGCGTTGGTCTTCCTTCCTTATCCCAGCCTCGCAAATTATAGTAAAGTGCCTTCATTTCTTCTATATCCGCTTTACTCAGAATCCTGCCATCGTGGGGCCCGTCTTTGAGAGCCTGTTTCGTTATTTTTTCCGGCAGCGAGTCATCGGCGCTGGTCAGACCGGCTTTAAGATTGAACAGGCGATTTAAATTCCATATCCGTTCACCAACCTTATTTAAGTCTTCAGCAGAAGTCTGTTGCCCCAGGCCGGCGGTGAGCAGATCAGCCATAATAGCCGTATCCACCGATCCCCAGAAATCACAGAAGCACATGGACCACTTGGCTGCATTGGCGTTTTGTTGCTCGATGACATCCCGTGCCATGGCCTTGAGCTTAAAGGGGTCATCGGCGAAAAGGGGAAAAGCCCTCAAATGGCAACCACCACGCTCGCTCGTGGCATAGGCCAGTCCCATGCCGTAACTACCTCGTGGGTCATAGGCAGGAAGCTCAAGTCCTTTGGAATGGGCAGCTTCTTGGGATACGCCGTATTTGGCCGCCAGCCTAGCAGCACCTAACGCCAAATCCCTGCCGCGATCAGTTGACAAATGGGCGATTTCTTCGACAACCATTCGATAGGCATCGGTTTCACCGAATTTTAATTCGAAATCATGGACACCGGACTCACTCAGGCCCATGGCCAGACCAATAGTCGAACCGGCAGAAATGGTATCCAACCCGAGATCGTCACACAGTCGATTGAAACGCATCACGTGTTCCATATCGTTAATTTCGCAATTCGATCCGCCAAGGCACAGGGTTTCATATTCCGGCCCTTCCATTTGGACCCCATTGACCGAGGTAAAATTTCCACAACCCAAGGGGCACGAGGCACAGGCTCGATCACCAATCTTAATCGAATGGATAGCTTCGGAATCAAGGGCTTGATGCTTGGGGTTGACCCCTGAGGTATAGTTGCGGGTAGGATGAATGCCCATTTCGTTGGTGACATCTACCAGCATCGGCGTACCGTCAGCTTTGGCCCACAGGTTGTCATCGGTGAACAAATTGGATTCTTTGTGTTCGGAGATCTTTTCCCAAAACACACCCATATCCGCCACCTGGACGCCTCCGGTACCCTTGCAGGCGATCGCCTTCAGCTTTTTGGAGCCGAACAGCGCCCCGGTTCCACCGCGTCCCAACTGGCGATAGGCCTCGGAACCGATGCACGAATAGGTCACCAAATTTTCACCTGCCGGTCCAATAGATAGGCTCTTGACGCCATGCCCGACGGTCTCTGCCAACCATTCCTCGGTTTCAAAAATACCCTTGCCCCAGATCGCGCTTGCATCCTCAAGACACACGCAGTCATCTTCTATCCGCAAGTAAAGGGGGCGATCTGCCTGGCCGGTGATAACAATACCATCGTAGCCGGCAAACTTTAATTCGGGTCCGAATGCACCACCAACATTCGATTCAAATATAGTCCCGGTGTGCGGCGACTTGGAAACCAGGCAAAGACGTGAACCGGTGGGTGCTAAAGTACCGCACATGGGACCGGTCATGATCACGATGGCATTTGCGGCCGATAACGGATCGACCTTCGCATCCACAAGTTCATAAAAGTATTTGCAGGCCAATCCCCAACCGCCGATATAGTCCTTTAACCAATCTTTCTCTATGGATTTGCTCTGAACATCCTGCGAGGTTAAATCCACATGTAATACCTGTCCGGCATAAAGATTCATCGATTCAGGCCTCCTCGGTATTTCAATGGTTTTGAATACATCCTCAATGCGATTTAGCACCTCATCTAAAATTTCCCGAGGTACATTGAGCGCCGGTTCAATACGAATGGTTTTGGCATTTGTCAACGTACCGGCGGTCAATACACCCCTGGTAAAGAGTCCTGCCGCCACCTTGTAACCTATTCCGTCTGTAGGAAATTCCATGCCGATCAGCAAGCCCTTGCCACGGGCTTCGGCCAATACGCCGGGATAGCGCTCCTGAAGTAGCCTTAATTGCTCGAGGACGTACTCGCCCTTGGTTTTCGCCTGGCCGGCCAGGTCTTCTTCCAGTAACACTGTGATGGCGGCCAACGCGGCTGAGCAAGCCAGAGGATTGCCCCCAGTGGTGGTCGTGTGCATAAAGGGGTTGGGCTCCATGCACTCCCATACTTTAGCTGTGGACATAAAGGCTGACATGGGCACTACCCCGCCTCCCAGCGCTTTACCCAGACACATGATATCCGGCGCTACATTCCAGTGGTCCACACCGAATAGCTTACCTGTGCGGCCCATTCCGGTCTGGACTTCATCAGCAATTAGCAATACACCATAATGATTACAAAGCTCACGCAGGCGTGGCCAAAAATCATCCGGTGGCACTACAGCACCGGCTTCCCCCTGTATCGGCTCGGCGACTACGGCGGCGATGTCGTCACCCACCGCTTTAGCTGTTGCCAGGGCTTGCTCCACCGCATCGGCATCACCGAAAGGTACATGCCGGATACCATCCAAAAGGGGCAACAACGGTGCACGATACGTTTTTTTGCCCATAAGCGAGAGAGAGCCGAGAGTCTTACCATGAAAGGCCTTGAGCATCGCAATGAATCCTTTGCGCCGGGTGTATAATTTGGCTAGTTTCATGCCGCCTTCGACTGCTTCGGTGCCGGAGTTGGCAAAAAAACCATATTGAATCTTCCCCGGTGTGAGCAGAGCTAAAACCCTCGCCAACTGGGCCCGCAGCGGATCGAGCAATTCCTGGCTGTATTGAGGCGAACGATCCAACTGGGCTTTGACCGCAGCCACTATTTTAGGATGGCGAATGCCGTAGGAGTAAAGCCCGAATCCACCCAGCACATCAAGAAATTCGCGATCCAGGGCATCAACCAAAATCGATCCCTGACCTGTCCATTCGGTTAAGGCGTAATTGGTCGCTTCGGTGACCGATTTGCGATAGTCCAAGAATCCTTTGTTGATGTGATCGCGGAAGTTGCGGACGGTTTTTCGGGCAATTTCCTTGCGGGCATCGAGTGGTGTGTCTTGCGGCTGGGTGAGGATGATGTCGACCATCTGTTGGGCCTCCTCCCGCGCAGCGTTGATATCCCTTGCCTTGTAGTCATCGGTGAAATCTTCCTCGAAATCAAGCATTTACGAATCTCCATGTTTCAAGTTTTTTAATAAATGATCACCCAAAAATCAATCTTAAATATGTGTATATGATTCAGTAAAAAAATTGAGCCCATAAGTCAAGCAGTAGTGGATAAATATTTTCGGATTCACTTTAGGCCCCTGCACCGAATGATATAATAATCTGGTTTAAATATAAATATTTACGGAAGAGAGCTGGATTAAGGAGCTAAAGATTCCTTTTTTATTGCCGATAACAGTCTTATGTAAAATCGATAATGTTTTGTAGATGTTAAGCTGCCGGGGGTATCTATATATTATTATGGAAGCAATCGAAAATTTACATGGGAAACAAATCGCCGATCTGGAAGACTATGATAAGGGTTTCACGCCGGAAATAGATGCGCGGCAACTAACCGAAAAGCCGTTTAAAGAATCACATCCAGAAATAAATCAACTGATTGCGTCTTTGCCCACAATTTTGATTGGTCTGTCAAAGAATAACGAGATTGTACACTGGAATGCAAAAGCTGAACAAGTGTTCAACAAAACAGCCGCAGATGTAACAGGTTTATCACTCAGTCAATGCGGCATTGAATGGGATTGGGAAAAAATCGCTGCCGGAATCTCTCGAAGCCGGATGAGGGGTTGTCCAACCCGGGTAGATGATGTCGCCTTCCGCAGAGCGGATGATGAGGAAGGGTATTTGGGGCTAACCATCCAAACTTCAAACGGAAATGATGACAGTGGGTTAGGGCTGACCATCATAGCAGCAGACATTACGGATCGCAAAAAACTGGAAACCCAACTGCAGCATTCGCAAAAGATGGAGGCTATTGGACAACTTGCTGCGGGGATTGCCCACGAAATCAATACACCGACGCAGTTTGTCGGAGACAATACCCGCTTTTTTCGGGATGCTTTTGATGATTTACTCCAAATTATAAAAGGGTACGAGCGATTACTTGACGCAGCAAAATCCAATTCAATATCAAATGATATTATTCAACAGGTTGAAGAATGCGTCGAAGAAATCGACTTACCCTATCTTGAAGAGGAAATTCCGATCGCCGTAGAGCACACCCTTAAGGGAGTAGATCGCATCACCAACATCGTTCAAGCGATGAAAATTTTCGCCCATCCGGGCATGCTGAAAAAAGAACCCATCGATATCAATAAAGAAATTGAAAAGACCATCACCATTACCCGCAATGAATGGAAGTATGTTGCTGAGATGATAACAGATTTTGATACAGCCTTGCCTTTAGTCCCTTGTTTTCGGGCGGAGTTTAATCAAGTAATCTTAAACATGATCGTCAATGCCGCCCATGCCGTCGCAGAGGTAAACAAGGTTAATCCGACTACAAAAGGCAAGATTTGCATCAAAACTCGACATGAAGGAAACTGGGCGAAAATTCATATCAGTGATACCGGTGCCGGCATCCCGGACGATATCCAGCACAAAATCTTTGACCTTTTCTTTACCACGAAGGGCCCCGGCAAAGGATCCGGACAGGGTCTGGCTATCTCCCATTCGGTCATTGTTGATAAGCATCACGGCAGGCTTGATTTGAAATCCCAGGAGGGAAAAGAAACGACATTTATTATTGAAATACCGATGACAGAGGATCCTGCTGAACATGAATGAAAACGCGAAAAAAAGGATCCTGTTCGTTGACGACGAACCGATGGTCTTAAAAGGACTGCAGCGGACTCTGAGAAAAATGTGCAACGAGTGGGAAATGACGTTTACCTCTAGCGCACGAGAGGCGTTGGATATCCTTGATA
>JASFJP010000035.1:0-14991 GCA_050121225.1 Desulfobacterales bacterium | reverse complement strand
TAAGGGGTAAAATTGCATAAAGCACCAGCTAATCTAACAAATTTTGGCTTGCCTACGAGTGTAACTTACGGGTGCCTACAGTAAACATTTAAGATTTCTCCAAATTGTTTGAGTTGTTGATGCTATGCAAAAAAGAGGAAAAATTTAGATTACAGATTACGAAATCTTGTTTTAATCAAATACGAAGCTAAAAAAAATTGCCCGAACAAAAGGGCAATTTCTGGAACCAGGACTTAATTTATTGCAATCTGAAAATTAGTATTTAATTTTACAACTTATAAACACACTAAAGCGTTTGGAATACAATCGTAAACCGGATTCTACAATCATAATCGGAGGCAATTGTAATGTCGAATTATGCCAACACGGATGCAGTGGTTTCGACTGAATGGGTTAGCGAGCATAAAAACGACGCCCATGTCGTCGTGGTCGAAGTCGACGTTGATACCAGCGCCTATGATGAGAGCCATATACCAGGTGCCGTGGGCTGGAACTGGAATACTCAACTTTGTGATCAGATTCAGCGGGATATCATCAAAAAGGAGGACCTGGAACAATTACTGGGAAGCAGCGGTATTTCAAACGACACGACGGTTGTCGTTTATGGAGACGACAATAACTGGTTTGCCGCTTGGGCGTTCTGGCAGTTAAAAATCTACCGGCATAAGGATGTACGCATAATGAACGGTGGCCGCAAAAAATGGATTTTAGAAGGAAGGAAGTTGACCGCCGAACCTCCGCTGATAACCCCGACAACCTATACCGCAGCAGAACCCGACTTCGACATTCGTGCGTTCCTGCCCCACGTTCAAGTTTCCAATGGAGCAAAGGATGTCGTGCTCGTGGATGTCCGCTCTCCAGACGAATTTAGCGGTAAAATTTTGGCGCCTCCCGGATTACCAGAGACGTGTCAACGGGGCGGCCATATACCCTGGGCCAAGAATATTCCCTGGGAACTAAACTGCAATGAAGACGGCACGTTCAAAAGCTATGATGAATTGAAAACCCTATATAAAGAAAAGGGTGTCACATCGGACAAAGGAGTAATTGCATACTGCCGTATTGGAGAACGCTCCAGCCACACATGGTTTGTCTTGAAGTATCTTCTCGGTTACCCGGCTGTTAGAAATTACGACGGTTCCTGGACGGAGTGGGGAAATCTGGTTGGTGCGCCCATAGAAAAAGGAGATTGATTTAGGTCGATTTCAATAATTTTATCTGGTTATCTTCAAAGCCAGTGTAACTTACTTGAGCTTTCGGGATAACCGTATAATTTTAATATTTTCTTTGAAGGTAAAGGTCCCACCGGCAGCAAGCTGCCAGCTAACATCTAAACACCAAAATTGACTACCTTCGGTCTTCGACACAACCATGGAGATTCATTTCACCCATGTCACAAATTCTTCCAGCGCCCCTCTTTGTCTATCAAAGCGATTGACCTCAGCCTCTGGGTCCGGCCAACCAATGACGGCGCCCATCACCAGAATTTTATTCTTGGGAATCGAAAACAACTCCCGTACAATTCCGGAAAAGTTGACAATCGCGGCCATGATACACGTACCCAGACCCCTGTCGTGAGCCAGAAGACAAAAGGTCTGCAGAAAAATGCCGACATCCAGCATGGCATATTCCAGAGACAAGGCGTCATCGAGGGTCACCAAAATAATAGCGGGAGCATCGAACAGGGCAAACATGCGGGCAAAGTGTTGCAGTCGGGCTTCTTTATCATCCCGGGCAATCGAAAGAGATGCAAGGACACGTTTGCCCAAATCTTTATAGCGGTTTAAGTGCCTATCCGGCCAGACCTGCGGCATGGGTATGTCCGTTTGTGAGGCGTTACCGGAAAGAAGGGCCTCCTGGTTTTTCTTTTTGAACTGTTCCAGTTTTTCCCCAGTGACCACAATGATCTCCCAGGGCTGGGAATTAGCCCAGGACGGAGCCCAGAGCGCGTTGGCTATCAGGTCTTCAATAAGTTTTTCAGACACGGGCTTGGATAAAAATTGTCGAATGCTGCGCCGACTTCGAATAGCTTCTTGTAGTTCCATAGAGACTCCCTTGTACGTTTTTACCTCAATCAAATGTTTATCGTTAAAAAACAGATCAGCCCTGATTTAAGATGCCTGCCACTCGATCCCTATAATCGCGGCTTTGGTCATCAGCCGCAACTAAATCGATTTCCGAAGGAGATGATGCCCCTAAACCTAGTTCCACGGACCGAGAAATCTGCTCCTGGTCGAAAATCTTCGTGTTCATGATATGAGGATTACTCCCCAAAGATTTCAAAATAGCCACACCGACGGCATCAATGGCGACACGATCTGTGGACGCAAGAAAGACATTTCCTTCAGCCCGCTTCCCATTCGCCGGACCTCCGTCCACAAACGCGTCGATGCCGTCCAACACAACGAAGTCGGGCTTAAAAGGAACGTTGATTTCGGCAATTAGCTTGCGCTGATGGGGAGATGAATGCAATTCGCTCATATAGCCATAGCCGTGGCGAGTTGTCGGAACCACTCCCACGTGATTTTTCAGTGACAGGGTAAACACACCTCCAAACTGGTGGGTTTTGAGGCAGCAGGTAGAAATCAGGCATTCGCTCTCAATAATCGGACGGGCCACCCGAAATCCGTCTTGCCAGTGATAATCTTTGGAATTCACTTTTACCCAGTCTTTTTCACCTAATTCATCAAAATCGACGATGTTGACATCCAGTCTTTCCATCAGGGGGACGATCCCTTTTTGATCCATAACTTCGCGGGTAAGCGGATAGCTCCGTTCACCTAGACGCACCGTTTTAGCACCCATTCTCCAGACCTCTTCGATTAGAGCCACTAGCGTATCATTATGTGTTGAACCCGGTACTTGATCGGCAGTGTTGAAATTGGGCTTGATCAAGACGTCTTTGTTTTTTACCGAATTTATCCCCAGAGCCTGAATAGATGAGGTTACCCCGGTTTTGCGATCCGGCGTGCTAACAAGTGCGACTTTGCTTTTATTAGAGTTTTTCATAGCTAAATCTCCTCGATTACCAAATAATATTGATTCTCATCCTTTTTCAACCATCGGAGCATATATGTTATATTCGGTCGCTTCTCCGGTAATTGTTTCAATTTTTTTCTGAATCTCAGTCCGTTGCTTACTTTTCATCCAGTTATACCAGTCCTCTAACGATTGCCACTCACTGATGACCAGACAATCTTCCGGATTTTCCACATTGTACAATGTTCTACCCGATATGTAACCCGGCTGATAGGTAGCATGGGCTCTTAACTGTAAAATAAGCGGAACCAATTTCCTTGCCTGAGGGCCCTGCTTGATTTTTCGTTTAATCATCACTTCAATAGACACGGTCACCTCCCCGCTATGGTCCATAGCATAAAAGTTTGCATTAGATCAATTTCAGACCCTCTTGATGTGATCCCAAATTGCTTCTACGATCTGCGGCCATGGCCCACCTGCTTGCGGCAAATCGTGGCCCATTCCCTCAATAAGCAACAGGTCCGCTCCAGGAATTGCATCGGCTGTATCTTTGCCGTGTTCATCGGGAACAAGCGGATCGTCGCTGCCGTGAATTACGAGAGTAGGAACCGTTACGGATGCCAGGGCCGATCTTCGGTCCTTTTGATTAAGGACGGCTGCCAGTTGGCGACCAACGCCCTGAGGGTAAAAACTGCGGTCATAAGCTTGGGCCGCGGTGGTTCGAGCATACTCTTCATCAAAAGGGAAACCGGAGCCCGATATGATTCGCCATGTTTTTGCGACAAAGTCAATATAGGCTCGACGTTCTGTGGGCGGCGGCTCCATCAGTGTCTCCATAGCTTCGGGCTGTGGCGGAGGCAGTTGCGGATTACCTGTCGTGCTGTAAATCGATATAAGGCTTAAAAGGCGCTGAGGATGTCGAAGGGCAACGACCTGGGCAATCATGCCTCCCATCGAGGCGCCGCATATATGTGCTGCCTCTATATTTAATGCTTCAAGCAACCCGATCGCATCATCAGCCAGATCTTCAAGCGTATATGGCGCTTTAAAAGCTTTACCCTGTTTAAGAGATTCGAACAGCTCCGAAATATCTGTTAAGCCGGCATCCTCAAATTTAGTAGAGAGACCGGTATCGCGACTATCGTAGCGAATGACGAAAAGGTCTTGTTGCGCGAGTTGCCGGCAAAATGCCTCGTTCCAGTGGATCAACTGCCCGCCCAATCCCATAATCAAAAGCAACGCGGGTGAGGATGGGCTTCCAAACGTATCATATTCGATCTGAATTCCCTTAGCGTTTATAGTCGCCATAAATCACCTCGTAGCATTTTCTTCCATTATATTAAAAAAATATTTTTATTGGCTTTTTTTGAACAGAAATTCCCTTAGCCCATTTCGGTATTGGAACGATTTAATGTGATTAAATCCGGGTAAAATTGACATGAGCGCTCGGTTATGGCGGCAAAGCCAGGGAAGTTTCAGATGTGGTTGATGGCGAAAACTAATTTGGTAGTTTATCTGAGTTACAAAAGCGTTCAGCGGCAACGCATGGGTTTGTTCTTCAAAAGCGGTGATCATTAAAAGGGCTTCAGGTTTTAGCATGGTGTGGCATAGCTCCCCGAGCCTCTTCACCTGGGTATCGTCCAGATGATCACAGAAATCCCAGAGTTGGATACCGTCGAAAGTCGAAGATGCGTAATCCAGATGAACCCAAACCTTAGCCGGGTCACGATCAGCCCGCAATTCCCGGTCTAAACGCAGGAACATATCGCAGACATAGATCCTCTTCAACTGTTGGGCGAAGAACATAATATTTTCTTCGCAGACAGGACCCACATCAAGTATTTGAGGATCCCGTTGGCGCTGCAGAGATTTGATGAACAGTTCAAGGATCTCACTGTTATAGCTGACCGGGGAAGATTCAATTTCTGAATCTTTCTGTTGATGAAGGACCGCGTTGGTCAATAATTACGTCTCCTTTTTGGCATCGACCGGCTTTGAGGTTGGCCCTTGAATAGATCCAAGACCACTGGGTCTCGCTAGTTTCGTCCCTTCAGAAGATTTGCGATGAGGTTCTCGATCCAGCTCGATCATCCCTTTGAAATAAGCACCGTCTTCAACCGAAATGCTCTTGGCCTTGATTTCTCCGTAAAAGTCGGCGTCCTTCGTAATTTCGACTTTACCTAATGCGGTGATGTTTCCTTTTAGCTCTCCGCTGATACTGACATTCTGAGCCCGAATTTCACCGTCGACACGCCCCTTTGACCCTACGGTGAAATTATGTTTTTCCATCTCGATGTTGCCCTTAAGCGCGCCTTCGATTACCAGGTTTTCTTCACCACGGATGGATCCCTCTATCGTGATGTTTTCACCAATGATTGTTTTTCCCTGTCCGGCAGACGGTTTCTGGGTTGAAGGGATAATTCTTTCACTCATCGGCGTGCTCGTATCCGACGGACTGTCGTTTTCATCTTTTTTCCCTCTCTTTAACATGCTGCCTCCTTTTTGATTACCATCCGTGTTGAATTCGAAATCAGTCGAATTCATCACCTGTTTGGTGTTTCGTATTTGATGGTTGCTGGAACATAAATGGCGTCATCTCCTGTTGTGAGGTGCTCGTGCTCTACATTCGCTTTTTTGAGTTTCTTTTTCGATCAAACTTGCCGCCCTCCGGAGGCGGATAAACTGTTCAGGCCAGTGGCTGGGCTGGCTCATAATATCTCTTCCACCCACTCCAAACCTAACTCCATGAGTTTTCCGTGATTTGGTCGGCCGGTTTTGGGATCACATCCAATCATGTCATAAAACAATGCCACTGCCCGATTAAAATCTTCTTCTGCAAATATTTTTTTGCCGGCATTGGGACCGTCCGGTTTAGGAGTATAGAGACGTTTGGGCAAGCGGTCATCTTTAATTGTAAATCCTTCTCGGCTGTTAAACGCTCTCGCAAGCATGCTTCCTCTTTCGGCAGCCTTCATCAACTCGAAGAGGCTTGCATCCCAACCCGTTACGGCGTTTAGAGATTGCACCATGACGTTCAAGGGCATCACACCCCGCGGAGCATATCCAAACACACACAGTCCCAACGCATCCATCATGCGCCAGAGATTTTCCAACCGCATATAGCTTCTAACTTTTTCATTGGTAATCTCGGTGGCAGCCATCGGCTTGTAAATACCAAGCGGTTTAACAGATTTGAACATAAACGAATTTTCATCCGTAAAATAAGGATCGTGAGCGGCGGTCATGTGATCGGCACCATAGCTGCTGACGGCAAAGCCCATACCCACACTGACTTTTACGCGCGGATCATGCATGGGAATCTCCTGGCCTTTGACCGCCAAGCAAAACGGTTTGTCTTCAATGCCCCATTTTTTTGCCAAGCGAGCTGAACCTTCTGCCAAAACATCACCAAAACCTTCCCGTTGGGCAATCATCTCCAGCAGCTGTATCATCAGATCAGCATCCCCGAATCGAAGCTCCACGCCGCCAGTATCCTCCTTTGTGATGATGCCTTCTTCGAAACACTCACAGGCAAACGCAATGGTCATGCCGGCAGAAATGGTGTCTATACAATAACGATTGCAGACTTCATTTCCCTTGGCAATGGCTTTGAGATCAACTATTTTTAAATTGGTCCCCAACGCAGAAATGGTTTCATACTCTGGTCCCCCATAACGCGAATCCAGACCATACTTGGGATCATCCAACGCGATGGCGCGCTTGCATTGAATCGGACAAGCGTAGCATCCTTTTCTTTTTTGCAAAAGGAGTTGGTTATAGGTATCACCGCTGACCGGTGTGGTGTCATCAAGCGCGCTGCGCCGGAAGTTATCCACCGGCAGGGCTCCCGCGGCAGACAGCAGCTCTGGGAATGCGGTCGTTCCATAAACATACAGAGCATCTCCCAGGGGATTGTCTCGGAATGTTTTCGCATAATTTTTGGACGTCTGGTTGAGGAAATTTGTATCAAAAAAGTCGATTTTGTTCGAACCCAAGGCAGCAACCGCACGAATGTTTTTTGAACCCATCAAAGCTCCAAAACCACCGCGCCCGTTAAAGTGACCGAGATTATTGGTAATGTTCGCAAAGCGTACCTGATTCATTCCGCCAAGTCCTGTCTGGGCAACTCGTATTTTGCTGCTGCCCATTTCATCGCGGATGGCATCTTCCACTTCTTTGGATCCTAACTGAAATAAGTGGGTAGCGTCCCTAATTTCTGCATCACCGTCGTTCACCCAGAGATAAACCGGCTTTTCGGATTTCCCTTCGAGCACAACCGCATCAAAACCGGCTTTTTTAAGCTCGGGTCCAAAAAATCCTGCAGCTTCCGACTCCCCGGCTGAACCGGTAAGCGGCGATTTACCGACCGCCGCAAATCTGCAGGACGCTGCCAGCGGTGATCCCGTCATGACACCAGTGGCTAAAACCAAAATATTATCCGGGGAGAAAGAATCGATCCCCGGGGGAACATTCTTCATCAGGTAGTGATAACCAATGCCGCGACCGCCAAGGTAGCTTCTGTAAAAAACATCATCCTGTTCTTGAACCTCGATTTTTCGGTTACTCAGATCGATGTGCAGTATTTTTCCAGTGTAACCATAGCCCATTTGGATCCTCCGTGATTATCAATCGTCATCGTTAAACGTTTTCTGCTATTCTTTTTGTAAGCCAGTACCCTATCCTATTTTGTTAACAATCATTTGGGCAAATAAACTTTGCCACAATCCGCCTGAAAATAACAAGCAATAATAAAAATTAAATCTGGTTATCTGCAAAGACCAAGTGACTTCTCCTGGAATAGGCTATAGAGGTGAGCCGATTCGCGGCTGTGTAACTTACTTGAGCTTTGGGGATAACCGCAAAATTGAATTTTGGCTGCAGTATAAGATAAAGATGGGTGCGTGTCAAAGACGCTATGTTCAGTGCATAGCAATAGGTATGATTGCTGAAGAATGGTGTCCGCCGGTTGGAGTGGATCTTGTTTTGATAAGAGAAAAACCATAAATAAGCAGAGGCAGGTTGAAACAAAATTGGGCATCAAGTCTCTTTCATGCAGCCCGAGTCGTCACCTGCGCCACTTCAACAAAGCATCAAAAACTTTTCTGACACCCGGCGTCAGCCGTGTGCGGTTAAACGCATCGCCTGCTTTTTTAATGGCTTCTGCTTGAGTGGGATAGGGATGAATCGTCTTGGCGATGGTACCAAGCCCTGCGCCTGAAACCATCGCTAGGGTAATTTCGGATATCATATCTCCCGCATGTCGCGAAACCAGTGTTGCGCCAACAATTTTATCCGTCCCTTTTTTAACGTACACATCGAGAAAACCATCGTCGTCACCTTCCAGGATGGCACGATCAACCGAATTCATATCAATTGTAATCGTATCGACGGCAATGTCTCTCTCCTCTGCCTCTTGGGGGTACAAACCCACATGGGCGACTTCAGGATCGGTGTAAGTACACCAAGGAATAGTTAAAACGCTCGATTTCGAGCGCCCGAAAAATAATGCATTCTGAATCACGATCCGAGCTGTGGCGTCAGCCGTATGGGTGAATTTATAAGGGAAACAAATATCGCCGGCGGCATATATACGTGAGTTGGAAGTCTGCAGATTATCATTTACTTTAACCCCGGTCTTATCGTATTTCACGCCGGCAGCTTCTAAATCCAATCCTTCAATATTGGGAGCACGTCCCACTCCTAACAGTACCTGATCCACAATTTCGTCATAATGTGTGCCATGGGAATCCACGATAAGATGAATACCCTCGTCTTGTTTGCAAACCTGGAGGTTTTTACCACAGCATCTGAGTTTGATACCATCCCGTGCCATAGAATTTTCCACAATTTCTGCGGCGCGTCGGTCTTCCTTGGGCATAATCCCATGCATGGCTTCGATAAGCATGACGTCGCTGCCAAAACGCGCAAAAGTTTGCGACATTTCACATCCAATGGGGCCGGCACCGATGACACCCAATCGTTGGGGAAGTTCCGTCAGAGAAAAAACGGTTTCATTTGTGAGATATCCAGCCTCTGCCAAACCCGGAATAGGCAATTCCACAGCGCGCGCGCCCGTTGCAATACAGGCCCTGGAAAATTTTAGGGTTTTGCCGTCGACTTCCACTCTATCAGAGTCCACAAACTTAGCGGACCCAATGAAGACATCAACACCAAGTTCACTGAAGCGTTTGACGGAGTCATGCTTACTGATACCGGAACGCAAACGTCTCATACGTTCCATGATAGAGGGAACGTCAACTGTGTAGCCATTCGGAACCTGAACACCAAAGCGTCCGGCATCCCGTACATCCGCCGCTGCTCGGGCGGCTCGAATCAGGGCTTTGGAAGGCACACAGCCCACGTTCAAACAATCGCCGCCCATTAAATCGCGCTCGATCAGGGCTACTTTACCGCCCATTCCAGCGGTTCCGGCAGCAGTTACCAAACCGGCAGTTCCAGCGCCGATGACAACCATGTTGTACGTGCCGGCCGGTTCCGGATTCACCCAATCGAAAGGATGCACATTCTGCAGCAAGTTTTGATTGTGCTCGTCAAATGGTTGGACCTGGGGAAAATCTTCCGGGGATGAAGGATTTTTTGTTCCCTGCAACATAGCGATACCTCAATGTTTGTTTCATGAGTTTATAGAAATATAGGCAGACGATATAACTCTGTCAAACGCTGAGCGCCTACTAGGTCTGCCATTATTTTTCTTTTCACTTTTGTCTGTTCAGGCGTCTATTTCATTACATGGGTTTTTAGGTTACTATCTTAAACCACAATATATTGTGATGTTTTTTTGCTTGACGCACAAAAGACGCTCCACTATACTTTTCTATGGCGATCGCATCAATTCACCCTTTGACCCGCACAGCCAAACACGGCGTCGATGTAAACGTGCCGGAAGCTGAATTATGGCCACCTTACGGTTTCCTAAATACTGCCTGCTGCTTGCTCTGCTTGTGATTCTTTTCTCGGCATGTGCCACCAATAAAAGGTTGACTGTAGGAGCAACCGCCTCGTTGTTGGAAGACATCTCGAAATCTGCAAACAGGCAATCCGATCTGCGGCTTATCCGTGAGGGAATGCCGGCCTATCTGATGCTGATAGACGGCATGGTCGAAGCTGTGCCGGACAATGAACGCTTGCTGATCAGTGCCGCCCAGGGATATGCGTCTTTTGCCTCAGCCTTTATCCAGGATGAAGACAAAGACTATGCCCGTGTACTGTATGCCAAAGCCAAAGATTATGGTTTAAGAGCGTTGCAGCAGATTGGCTTTAAGAATCCGGTTTCAAGTCCTTTTGATGAGTTTGAGAAGGGCCTGCAACAATTGGGGAGCGATGACGTTCCTTATATGTTCTGGTCCGCTTCCTGCTGGGGAAATTGGATCAACCTGAATATGGGTTCTATGGAAGCCCTGGCAGAACTGCCACGGGTTGAATCCATGATGAAAAGGGTTCTTGAGCTGGACGAAGCTTACTATTACGGAGGCCCCCACATTTTCATGGGTATTTGGTTTGCTTCAAGACCTAAAGTTGCGGGCGGCGACCTAGACCGCGCCAGGAGTCATTTTCAAAAAGCGATCGAATTAGGCGAAGGACAATTTTTAATGACCTACGTTTATTACGCAAACTATTATGCCAAAAAGGCATTTGATAAAGAGCTTTTTTTAACGACGCTTGAAAAAGCGCTGCGAACTCCGGCGGATATCGTACCGGATTTGACGCTGCTCAATACCGTGGCGCACACGAAAGCAAAAGCGCTACAAGAGGAAGCAAATGAATATTTTTAGCAGGAGAAAAAAGATAAACAGACGGTGTGTAATCACAGCTCTCGGTATCGCTGTATTGATATCACTTATATTTGCGCCGTCCGCCGTCGGTGGTTCCAAGACCACCACCATAAAAATAGCCACCCTTGCCCCGGAGGGAAGCGCCTGGATTAATAATCTCAATGATTTGAATGCCGAAGTGAAAAAGAAAACGAACAACAGCGTCCTGTTCAAAATTTATCCCGGCGGAGTATTAGGTGACGAAAAAGATATGATCCGCAAAATGTATGTCGGGCAGATACATGCAGCTATTTTAACTTCCGCCGGCCTTTCGGGGATATTCAATGAAATGGATGTATTTCAAATCCCATTTCTTTTTGAGACCTATGATGAAGTCGATTATGTCATAAAGAAGATGGCACCTTTTTTTGAAGACGGATTTGAAAAGAAAGGATATCGTGTACTTGGGTGGTCCGAGGGTGGATTTATTCGCCTGATGTCCACCAAGCCGATTGCCAATTTAAGCGACCTGCAAAAAGCAAAAGTATGGACTTGGGAGGATGCACCAATGGCCCAAGCAATATTTGATGAAGCCGACGTATCGGCCATTCCCCTTTCCATACCCGATGTGCTGGTAGGTCTACAAACCGGACTGGTGGAGGTCGTATATGCTCCGCCCACCGGTGCAATTTCCCTGCAGTGGTTCACCAAAACCAAGTATATGACCGATGTTCCCCTTATATATTTGATCGGGGCGGTTGTCGTAAAAAAGAATATATTCAAAAAAATTCCCCCCGACCACCAACAGGTACTCATAGACATCTGTACCGAACATATGGAGCAGCTAAAACTCACTCTGCGCAAAGAAAATCAAGAGGCCATCAAGGTAATGACGAAACATGGGGTCAAACTCATCAAGCCCACGCAGGTTCAGATCGAAGAGTTCAAAAAAGTATCCCAAAACGCCATGAACAATCAAACCGGCAAAAGTTTCTCCAAAAAAGTAAGGGATGAAGTGATGACTCATTTGGAGGAGTATCGAAAATCGAAAAAATGAATATGTGGCATCGGTTGGATGAAAAGATAGGCCGGGTGGAAAAAATCCTGGTAGTCACCTTGCTGACGACAATGATTTTAGTAGCTTTTGCTCAGATTGTCCTCAGAAATTTTTTCGCTACCGGTCTTTCATGGGGCGATTCGGTGGTTCGGTATTTGGTGGTCTGGGTGGGGTTTATCGGCGCCGCCATTGCCACCCGCGAGAGCAAGCATATTACCATCGATGTCGTCTCGCAATGGAGAACCGAATCGGGCAACATGACGATTCACGCCATTTCTCAACTTTTGTCAGCTCTCATCTGCGGTCTTTTGACGTTTGCCGCTATCAAGTTCATCAGTTTTGAAGCCCAGATGGGAACTACGGTATTTTTCGATCTCCCCGTTTGGGTGCCCGAATCGATTATCCCTGTGACGTTCGCGTTGATGACCCTGCGGTTCGCGGGTATTTTTATTAGTGAAATGACGAGAATCCTCACCAGGAGAAGAAATAATTCAAAAGGCCTCTCGCCAAGGAGCAAGGACACCGACATTAAGTAGTGTCCATCCGAAATTTGAGAACCACATGCTGCATTATTTTACCCCATAAAGCACAAAAATAGTGTTTAGCACCCTATGTACGATCTCAACCATGAATCCAAAGAAGTGAAATGACCTTTCTGCTGATCGTTATTCTTGCTGTCGCTCTCTTGCTGATTGGGGTACCCATCTTTGTGGTCATCGCCGGAATGGCCCTCTATTTGTTTTTCTCTAATCAAATTGATATATCCGCCATCATTATCGAAATGCATCGTATGGCCACCACGCCGGTTCTGGTGGCCATTCCACTGTTTACCTTTGCAGGATACTTGCTGTCTGAAAGCGGTGCCCCAAAACGCTTTATCCGGCTTTCCAATGCAATTTTGGGCTGGCTGCCCGGTGGGCTGTCGGTTATTGCTCTAGTCACCTGTGCCGTTTTTACCGCCCTTACCGGTGCAACCGGCCTTACAATTATTGCGCTGGGAGGAATCCTGCTGCCGGCAATGATTCGCGGGCGCTATCCGGAAGTATTCTCTCTGGGACTATTAACAACATCGGGGACGCTGGGTCTTCTTTTTCCCCCGAGTCTACCTCTCATTATTTATGCCATTGTCGCCGAAGTTCGTATCGATCATTTGTTTATAGCCGGCATCCTACCGGGAATCTTGCTGGTTACGCTGCTATCGACTTTCAGCATCACCAAATCGGTCCGTGCCGATGTTCCTAAAACACGGTTTGAATTTGGAGAACTTACCGGGGCAATCCGCGAAATATTGTGGGAGCTGCCCTTGCCTTTTGTCGTTTTGGGGGGCATATACAGTGGCTATTTTGCCGTCAGCGAGGCGGCTGCGATCACTGCCGTCTATGTCCTGTTGGTGGAAATGGTAATTTACCGGGAAATTCGTTGGAAAGCCCTCCCGGAAATCATGAAAAAAAGCATGGTCCTTGTGGGAGGTGTGTTAATAATACTGGGAGCCGCTATGGGCCTGACCAATTACCTGATCGATGCCGAAATCCCCATGCAAATGTTGGATTTTTTTAAAGTCCACATCCAAAACCGCGTCCTATTTTTAGTGGTATTGAATCTTTTCCTCCTGGCAGCAGGTTGCACCATGGGGATATTTTCTGCCCTGGTTGTGGTCGTTCCCCTGCTGACACCGATCGCCGAGGCCTATGGAGTGAATCCAATTCACCTTGGGATCATTTTTCTGACAAATCTTGAAATTGGCGCATCCATTCCACCTCTGGGTATCAATCTGTTTATCGCCAGCATACGGTTTGAAAAACCGGTGCTGCGTCTTTACCTCGCCTCGTTGCCTTTCATTGCCATTCTACTGCTTGCTCTGGCCATAATCACGTATCTTCCCTGGCTAAGCTTGATTTTACTGAAGTAATGCGTCAATTCGAGGTTAGACAATAGGGGTTATGATGTCGGTTATATTCTGGTGGGTTCGACAGGTAGTTTTAATTTTAATTGGGGTATTTTTTCTGGTCTTTGGTATCCAGTTACTTATCGCAGCCTATCAGCTCAAGGACCCCTTCTCGTTTCTGATGACCTTTTTTGCATCCAATTTTATTATTCTAATCAGCGGAACCCTGATCATTGGCTTTGCCTACCGAATGATATCCGCCTATCGGCAATCAAAAAATCAGGACAACTGATCTTTATGATGGTCCATGCACCCGTATATGCGCAGAGCTCACAGGGTCGCAGAAAAACAAATGTCCGCCGTGAAACCCAGACGGACCCCAAAATAGTCTATGAAATGGTTAAAAGGTTATAAACTCAAACATAAAATCCACGACATCTGTGAGCTCAAACGGCCTGTATGAAGCATCCCGACCCCGATCTCCAAGGAAAGGTTAGGAGGGAGGAAACAAGGTTCCTCCCCCCTTGGAGGGAATTAGGAGGTGGGAGGGGGTAAAGGTTATCAAATTTAAATTACATCGATTTCGGTATTGGATGTAAATGATAAGCAAGTTGTCTGATTTATATATTAGCAAAAAGCGTTCCAAAATTGCTGAAAAACAGTTTTTATAATAATTTATGATAGTTGCTGGATTTTCGGCTATGGCTTCTACCCGTAAGAACCCGTCGTAAAGTTATGTTTTTGTATAGACAAACGTACTCTTTTGTGTACAGTTGTGCGACGCTCATTCGGAAAATTTGTAAGTATCCAATTCCTGATCACCCCGTTTGTCTGAGGCAGTCGCGGGGACGCCGACTTGCAGTATGAGTTTGGTAGTTTCATCAATAAAACGGTGCTCTTTTTCATTGGAGGCATCAAAGGTTAACTGTACGCCCCACAGATCTTCGGTAGTGAATTTCTTTGATAGATCTACCTTCTCATCCCCAAACTCCGGATTTAATTGTTGCGAAAGCTCATTCATTTGCAATTTTGTTATTAAGGGTTTTCTTAAAATAATAATTAATGCCATCATGCCGACCCAAACCAAAATTTAATTTGTTCAATTGCGGCAGGATAGGAATTTTTTGGTTTAGTACATTTTGGGTAATGGCTTTTTGAGACTTGGCGTTAAAAGAACTACGGGTATTCTCTTTCGTCTCTCCACTTGTGGAAAGTGCTAGAAATAACAACAACGGAAATAGTAATAAAATAAGCTGCCGAACACGTTTTAATGTAAGTCTCCTAAATATTTCTGAAAA
>JASFJP010000034.1:0-15021 GCA_050121225.1 Desulfobacterales bacterium | reverse complement strand
AGACGTCTTTGTACCTGAAACACCCCATTTTGTCAATGCGGTATTCGACGCAACTCATTTTATAATACATATTTACCGTGTCTTTCCGTGGTGATTTGAATTTTTGACATTCTGCGCCTGGCATCTGTTATCCGCATTTCCGTGTCAGTTTTTTTTCCGTATTTGCCAAAATTGGTAGACATAAACACCGCAAATAGCCCCTAAAATATCGGCGACTGCATCGAAAAAATCAGCTTCTCGATAGGGAACGAAATGCTGGTGGATTTCATCGCTGATACCGTAAAGCGAAGCGGAGGCCATACTGAGCACCAAAAGCAGCTGTCGGTTATTTTTGAACGACAATGTCTGATAAGCCCTGTAAAATAAAAGACCCATTAGCGCATAAGCAACAAAGTGGAGAAGCTTGTCTGAAAAGTTAAAACTAGGCAACGTTTCAGGAGGAGGATAATCGGATTGAATGTAAATGAACGCACAATACGCAAGCAGCGGCAACCAATATAATATGAAATGCTTAAGTTTGGTTGACATTATTTATTTTTTTCACAACGCACGAATATCAAAAGATTGGGAACGAACTTTCGAATCTATATTCCTTGCGGTGCAATCTTTGCCTCAGGCCGTCGCGATATCAAGGGTCCAAAATCGAATATCGGGGATCCAGAGGTCGAACCCCGGCCTAAAACCCTGTGGTGGGTCGTCTTTTGCCAAACACCGATTCGCAGGGTGCGTTTTTAGTGACATGTTTTTTCAACTTTCTACACCAGATTGATAGAAATGTCCGACAACCGCCATCCAGTCCGTCAACTTTAGAAAATTCAGAATAATCACAGCGAAGGTCACAGAATTGTATTTTGCTGGTCGTCACCCCGGCGTTTCTGGTCATCTTAGTTATTCCTAAAAAATATTCAGCGTCAGCTCTCGGTTCTGAATATGAGTCAAAACCGTATCCAAAAAAACCTCACGGCTTACCCCAAAGTTAACTTTTCCATCCAAGGTCCTTACCGAAAGTGTTTCGGTGTCTTTTTCCTTTCCGCCGATTGTTAGAATCAATGGAATGTATTGCAACTGGGCTTCACGGACCTTTTTGTTCAGACTTTCCGATCGACTGTCAACTTCAACCCTCAACCCGGCATCTTTTAAACCCGCTCCCACCTCAGTGGCATAGGATACCAGATCATCGTTGAGCGGTAAAACGATAGCCTGAATTGGTGTCATCCATAAAGGAAACTTGCCGGCAAAATGCTCGATTAAAATGCCCAAGAATCGCTCTATGGAACCGAAAACAGTTCTATGAATCATAATCGGACGATGTCGCTCATTGTCTTTGTCAATAAAATACAGGTTGAATCTTTCGGGCTGTGCCATGTCCAGCTGGATGGTTCCGCATTGCCACGTGCGACCCAAGGCATCTTTAATATGCAGATCGATTTTAGGTCCATAAAAAGCACCATCACCTTCATTTATGAGGTAGTCCTTTTCATAAGCTATCAGAGCTGATTCTAAACCTTTTGTTGCCGTTTCCCACTGTGCATCCGTTCCGATTGACTTCTCCGGACGGGTCGATAATTCCAGATGAAATCCTAACCCGAAGGTGCTGTACATGCGATCTGCCAGACGAAGAATGCCAATAATTTCGTCCTGGATGTGTTCCGCGGTCATATACAAATGGGCATCATCCTGGTGAAAGGCTCTAACCCGAAACAGACCGGAAAGCACGCCGCTCAATTCATGCCGATGAACGAGCCCAACTTCTGCAGCTCGCAAGGGTAGGTCCCTGTATGAATGAGGTTTTCGGCGGTAGATAAGCATGCCGCCGGGACAGTTCATGGGTTTGATCGCATATTCCATGTCGTCGATCGCGGAGGTGTACATGTTTTCTCGATAATTATCCCAATGTCCTGATCGTTCCCAGAGCGCTCGATTCAACATAATCGGGGTTTTGGTCTCCACATAACCGGCCGTCCGATGCTCAAGCCTCCAATATTTCAACAACTCATTCCAAAGCTCCATCCCCTTGGGATGGAAAAAAGGCATGCCGGGCGCTTCATCATTGAAACTGAACAGATCCAAAGCCTGTCCAATCTTGCGATGATTTCTTTTTTTGGCTTCTGCAAGAAATGTCAGATGATCTTTCAATTCTTTTTTAGTGAAAAAGGCGGTACCGTATATTCTCTGAAGCTGAGGTTTAGAAGGATCGGCACGCCAGTAAGCGCCTGAAACTTTGATGAGTTTGATATTCTTAATATATCCGGTGTGGGGCACATGGGGGCCGCGGCATAAATCCGTGAAATCGCCTTGCTCGTAAAATGAGATCAATCCGTCTTCCAGGTCGGAGATCATTTCCAGCTTATAGGGTTCATTTTTATAGAACGCCAAGGCTTCTGCTTTGGAAACTTCTCGGCGGTGAATGGGGATTTTTTCTTTGACGATTTTTTTGATCTCTTTTTCAATTTTCGGAAAATCGTCCTCCGATACCGGCTGCATGTCGATATCATAATAAAAACCATCTTTCACTGCCGGTCCGATCGTCAGTTTGGCGTCTTTGTATACACGAAGAATTGCCTGTGCCATCACATGGGCGGCGCTGTGGCGCAGGATATCGAGGCCTTCAGGTTCCTTTGATGTAATTAATCTGATAGTGGCGTCATGATCGATGACCGCATTCAGATCGACCAATCTATCATCCAACTCCATTGCCACGCAATCCCGAGCGAAGCCGTCAGAAATACTTTGAGCTACATCCATACCCGTTGGGGCATTTTCAAACCTCTTTATGTTACCATCTGGAAATCTTATGTTTACCATTGCCTATCACCATGATAAAAGAAACCGCTTGAGCAATTTAACTCATTGGGTCCTGTAAATTAGGGTCACAACCTAACGTGGATTAACTTACTGCTTACGAATCCCAGCAATCAAACATTAGAATTGCGTTGCGAATGTCAACAACCTGCTCGGCGGAGAGTTGCCAGCGTTTGATTACACCGTTACAGATCAAACTATATAGATTATGAGAAACAAACAAACGGGTCAAGGGAAAAAATGGGAGCTCCAGCCGATATTCCTTATAAAATTATAGATAATTCAGCTTCTCTGCGCGGCCTTGCTAAAACATTAGAACATGCAAAAGCTATCGGAGTCGATTTGGAAGCAGATTCGCTGTACCATTTCAAGGAAAAAGTATGTTTGATACAGTTGGCAACCGGGAATGTTAATGCTGTTATCGATCCTCTCGTGATTGAAGATGTTTCCGTGCTTAAACCGATCTTTAAGCAGCGCGACAGTCAAAAAGTCTTTCACGGCTCGGACTATGACATTCGCTCGTTATTTCGCGATTTTCGAATTACAGTCGACAATATGTTCGATACCGAGCTGGCAAGCCGGTTTTTGGGCTTTAAAGAAACCAGTCTGGAAGCGGTCCTAAAGAATAAATTTAATATCTCTCTGGATAAAAAATACCAGCGCAAAGATTGGTCCAAGCGGCCCTTACCTGAAGAAATGATCGCCTATGCGGTTAAAGATGTTGGTTTTCTGGTGCCGCTGGCTGAGCAATTAAAAGCCGAGCTCCGAGAAAAAGGGCGACTATACTGGGTCTACGAAGAGTGCAAGTACCTCAGCAAAGTAAGACCCAATACCGCCGATTCCAATCCTCTTTATATCTATTTTAAAGGAGCAGGAAAACTCAACTCTCGAAGTCTGGCCGTTCTGGAAGCGCTGCTTCAATATCGCCGCAATCTCGCCCAAAAAAAAGATAAGCCGTTGTTCAGAATCATCAGCAGTCGGTCCCTCATGGATCTGGCTGAGAAAAAACCGGTAAGTATAAAACAACTAGAAAAAACGAACGCATTGAGTCCAAAGCAGATCGGCATGTATGGGCAGGGTGTCATCGATGCCATTAAGTGTGCGATGAAGCTTCCATCCGATGTTCTGCCGGTATACCCGCGGAAAAAAGCGCCGATCGTATCGGTCGCAGTTGCCAAGCGAGTAAGAGCACTCAGACAATGGCGGGATACCCAGGCGAAAAAACTCACCATCGATCCAGCCCTGATTCTTACCAAATCTCTTATCAGCACGTTAGCGTTTCAAAGGCCGCTGAATCTCAGACATCTTTCTAAAATAAAGGAGCTGAGACGCTGGCAAGTTGAAGAATTTGGAAACGATATTCTCACACTCATTAAATCGGCCCCTTGAATACGTTTTCTCTTGGAGGATTAATGGAAGAAAAGATAACTTTTTTATCCAATGACCACGAAATAGAGGGATTACTGGGGAAAAACAGCAAGACCAAAGGTGCAGTCATCAGCCACCCGCATCCGCTATACGGCGGGAACATGCACAATAATGTGGTTGAGGTTATAACTCGCGTCTATCAAAAAAAGGGCTATACGACCTTGCGTTTCAACTTCCGAGGGATCGGCAAAAGCCAAGGAGCGTATGCCGATGGTGTCGGTGAGCAGGATGACGTCCGGGCTGCTGTTTCATTTCTTAAAGATTCAGGGCGGACAACCATTGACCTTGCCGGTTACTCTTTCGGCACATGGGTTAATGCTCTCGCAATCAGCGATGATCGGATTCTGGAATCGATGATCATGGTGTCGCCTCCGGTCGCATTTATAGATTTCAGCGCCATCACGCATTTGGGACGATTGAAGCTGATTATCACCGGCAGCCGGGATGACATTGCGCCGGTGGGAATGGTGAAAGACGCCTTTCCAAAGTGGAATCCAGCCGCACGATTTGAGGTAATTGAAGGAGCTGATCATTTTTACCGGGGCTATGAAGATAAATTGGAGGCCATCCTAAGGGCCAACCTTTAACGATTTTTGTGCTTTCATGACTAAAGCTTATTGTGCTCCCAACCCGTATACGTAGGCCTTAGTTTATTCCTTTGCGATTTCAAATTCTCTATAAATTGATGAATTGCGAATTCAACCATTTGTTGGTGACTATCATTCTGCAAAAGCGTATTTTGCAGTTTTTTAAATTGAATCAATCCATGCATTGTGGCCCAGAGCGTCAGAGAAGACCGGCGCGGATCTACCTTTTTAAAAAGCCCGACATCGGTTCCAGCGACAATCGTGTGTTCTATGTAGGCAAGAATGTTATTGCCATGCTGATAAATCTGCTCTTTCAGATCGGAGGCGAAAACGACCTCCGGTGAGGATAAAAAATAGTTGATGACGTCAAAATAATTTTTATTTTCTTCACTAAATGCTAAGTAGGCCTGAGCCATATTTATCAGTCGAGTTTCGGGATTCAGGCTGTCATCATGGGCGGTTTTAATTTTTTTAAGAAGAATTTTCAAGCCTTCTTCCTGTAGTGCGACAAATACTTCTTCTTTGTTCGCATAGTAAAAATAAATAGTTCCCACACCCAGTTCGGCAATTTTTGCAATCTGACTGATGGTGGTTCCATTCAACCCTTTTTGAAATAGCAGTTGTCGGGCCGCGTCTAGAATTTGTTTCCTGCGTTCCGCTTTTTCGCGGCGTTTTCGCTCTTTCAAACCCATAATTTGATTGGTTTATCGCTTTAATTCAGATTCCAATTGCCGGGCCATAATTCGCTCATACAGCACCGGTGCGAACCGGCTAATCCAGTAGGTCAATTTGCCCACCGGTGTTAAAACCATCAGATATTTCTTTTTTACAATGCCTTGAAACACAGATTTAGCGACGCGTTCAGCGGTAGTGGGTGTTCCGACCACGGATTGCGGGTGGGTTGTTACTCGACCATTACCATCAAGAGCTCTCGACTGAAGATTGGTCTCGACAAACCCAGGGCAGACGAGCATTATGTGTACACCGGTATCTCTTATCTCTGATCGCAACGAAGAGAAAAGACCGTGTAAGGCATGCTTGCTGGCGCAATATCCTGTTCTCCCGAGCAGGGGCGTTATGCCGGCTAGACTCTCTATCACGATAATTGCGCCCTTGCGCTCGATCAGGCTTTGAATTGCAGCTTTGGTGCAGTAAAGCGAACCGAAAAAATTGACATCCATCACTTTGCGATAAACCTCAGTCTGTGTTTCGACAAAAGAGCTTCGCTGGGTTATTCCGGCGTTGTTGACAAGCACATCAATTCCACCAAAGCGCTTAATGATTTTTCCGATTGCCTTTTTGCAATCTCCTTCCCGGGCGACATCACAATTAATGCCCAAGGCCTCCACTCCCTGGTCGGCCATTTTCAGGGCCTCAGAGTGCACACCGTGTTCATCCATATCTATCAATCCGATTTTAGCTCCATCATCGGCAAATTTACGGGCAATGGCCGCCCCGATGCCACTGGCGGCACCGGTGACAATAACCACCTTATTGTTAAACTTTCCTGCTCGCATGGTTATTTAGTGATTTGAAGAATCAAACTAGATCTATATTTTGTTTTGCTCAGCAATTTGTAGGTGGCTTCACTGATAATTATCAATCCAATTTTTTGAGTTCTGCATTATCGGGGCAACGTCACCATAATGATGGCCTACCCAGGAGAAACTCCTTCGGCTTGCATGTGGGTATCCTTAGGAATGGGGCGTCTGGAAAAAAGAAAGGCCGCAATAAGTCCGGCAATGATATGCCAGATTCCCCACCAGGCCGTTATGATCGCCATGCCTCCCAGCCCGTCGAAAAAATTGAAAATCAGGACCAAACCGAGTCCTGAATTTTGGATGCCGACTTCAATGGACACTGCGCGTGTGTCTGCTTCATTTAGACGCAGAAGACGACCGAACCAATATCCCAGATTGAGTGCAAGCGCGTTGTGGATAAGAACCCCGATGAAAACCAAACCAACATAATTGATAAAATTTTTCCAATTAGCCCCCAAGGCAACCACTACAATTCCGATGAAAAATATTAATGAAAAAATTTTAAACGGTTTGCGTGCTCTTGCGACAAGCAAAGGAAAAATTCGTGACAGCAGCAATCCGGCAATCAACGGAACGCCAAGGATAATAAAGATATTAATAAAAACATCGAAAGGGCGGAGGCTTACTGCTTTTAGAATTTTAGCAGTTTGGGGATTAAGACTGCCCCAAAAAGCCAGATTAAAGGGCGTCATAAAAATCGCAGCTGCAGTCGAGACTGCGGTCATACTGACCGACACGGCACAATTACCCCGGGCCAGATAGGTGATGATATTGGAAAGATTCCCTCCGGGGCAGGCCGCAACAAGAATCATTCCTAGCGCAATGGACGGTGGTGGGCGCAGAATCAACGTCAGTAAGTAGGTAAATGCCGGTAAAAGAATGAATTGGGCGCCCAGCCCGATCATCGGCGCTTTAGGTGCCGTAAATATTCGCTTAAAGTCATCCAGCTTTAGCTCAAGCGCTACACCCAGCATCATCAAACCGATAGCGGCATTGATTACAAAAAGGCCCTGGGGATTAAAATTGAGACGCGCCTGGTCGACAATTGCGGGATCCATGTTATTGTCTCCTCTTATCGAAGCTCATGTACCGAGGTCAGATCCTAAAGCTGCAGCATTTATCCAGCATCCTGCTCACATCTCCAGCTTTCCTGTTCTTGCCGCCACCCAGAGCCAGTTCCCTGGAGGATCCACGTTGGCGACCGGGTCCACTGCCGCATGGATGACAGCCGGCTTCCCGGATGCCAGGGACCTCTCAAGTGCCGGTCGCAATTCAGAACCTTTCGTGACGTATTCACCATGGCATCCCATACCCCACGCAACTTGATCATATCTGACCGGTGCATGGTCATGGCCGAACCACTCCGCTTCCCGGCCGAACATTCGATGTTGAGCTGTTTTCTCCATACCATATGCTCCGTCTACAGCTACAATAATAGTGATCGGCAGATTGTTGCGTACCGAAGTTTCAAGTTCTTGAATATTAAATCCGAAAGCACTGTCACCGGTTACACAGTAAACCGGTTTTTGGGGCGAGGCAAGTTTGGCGCCCAGCGCGTACGGCAAACCTGTGCCGAGATGACCATAATTCATTGAATAGATTACTGATCGCTGAGTTTTAGGTATGTGATAGTGAATACTCCATAACGTGGTATTCCCGCCGTCCATAACGAATATCGCATCATCAGGAAAAAAATCGTTGCATATTTTCAATATCTGACCCGTCAACATCGGCGATCTCTCCAGGTCGGCTACGGCGTCATCGAGTTCTTTCTGCCAATCGTTTTGAACGCCTCGAAATTCGGATATTTTGGGATGTACCTCGCGCCTTCCGGTTCGCTCTTTGACCGCTTCCAATAATTGGGTCAGGATAATCTTGGCATCACCAACAAGAGCCGTATCAACCTTTCGGTTCAAACCAATATGGGTCGGCTCGGCGTCGATCTGAATTAGCTTTTGCTTTTCCGGATCCGCCCACATCGGAGGATTCCCCCACATATTCAATTCACCAAGTCGAGAACCGACAGCCACCACCACATCTGCCTGACTGTTCGCCATAATCCTTGATAGACAGGTTGGGTGAAAGCACAACTCGTGCAGATCGGAAACAATGCCGCGCGCTCTGATCGTATTGGTAATTGCAGCTCCAAGATACTCAGCCAGTGCCAACACTTCCGGTCCGGCCGCGGCTCGTTCAGCCCCGTTGCCGCAGTGGATATTTACTAGATCCGCATCCACCAGGATCTGAGCCGCCTTGACGATGGCAGCCGGATCATAATACGCTTGGTCAACCACCCGATATGTCTCAGGTGGCCATATCTGTATACTGTCTTCATCACCGTATTCGTTGAGAATGTTTTCTGGAATTAAAATATGTGTGGGGCCTGGACGTCCGGTTGTCGCAACACGAAAAGCGTGACGTATCATATCGGGAATTCGTTTCCAATGATCTACTTTTCCGCTCCATTTTACGGCCGGCCTGAAAACATCAAGATGACGGCTAACTTGCATGCCGCCCTGATGAACGTAGGAATCCGAGATATCACAACGGCGAGTGGTCGTTATAGCGACCACTGGGCTACCCTCGGCTTCAGCGCACATCAATCCGGCGAGTAGATTGGCCGCGCCCGGGCCCGCACACGCCATAACTACTGCCGGATCTCCCGTAACTCGCGTGTAAGCATCGCACGCATGCGCAGCGGCCGCCTCGTGGCGCGGTACAATCAGACGGATTCCCAGCTCATTGCCGAGCCGTTCCAAAGCCTCTAAGATCATCATATAGGTACCATCCGTTATTGCATGGATAAACCGAACGCCCTCTGCATGCAAACATCTCACTACAAGTTCACCACCCGTTATATCAGCCATTGCTTTTCTCCTTTTAGCGACAGTTGATTACCAATCAGATTTCCATTAGTTGCCCCCCCGTGACATTGATGGCCTGCCCGGTCATATATGCAGACTCTTCAGAAGCCAAAAAGGCGACCAGATTGGCAACTTCCTTTGATGTTCCCAAGCGACCCAGCGGTATTGTTTTGACCATTTCTGATTCACGCTCTTCCTCGGTGGACTTCAATATCTGGGCTTCAAGCTCGAATCGCCATTGAGTAAAATCGGTGGCGATAACCCCTGGGCAGACGGCGTTCACGCGGACACCGCTGCCGGCAAGCTCTTTTGCCATTACTTTGGTTAACATGACAACGGCGGCTTTTGAAACGGCATAGGCACCGTTGAACAATGGCGGAACCTTGGCAGCCCGGGAAGCGATATTAATGATGCTGCCTCCCGAGTCCATCATCAATGGTACAATCGCTTGCGACATTCTGAAAACTCCGTGAAGATTCACGTCAAAGGTCTTCATCCAGGCAATCTCGTCATACGTGTGAAGGGCATTCGGAACACCTAAAACCGTACCGGCATTGTTGCACAGTATGTGCACGGTCTTAAATTTCATTTTAACCTCGTCGAGCATTTTACGAATTGATCTAGCGGACGTGACATCGGCATCAATAAAGGAGGCTTTTACGCTGAATTTACTGGACAAGTCAGTTGCAAGGGCTGCCACGTTGTCACGAGAACAAATTAGGAGCGGATTGTTTGCGTCATTATTCTTGACGACATCGGTTAGGATCACGTTCGCTCCGCTTTTCGCAAGTTTCGAAGCGATGGCATATCCAATACCGGCTTTCTTTCCGGCACCGGTTACCAATGCTGTCTTTCCATTCAGATCTGCATACATTCTATCCTCCTGAGAGTCTGAATATTCGAATACTTTTCGATAAATGAATATTATTTATCTCTGAAATCGTCAATAAAAAATTAAAGCTCCTTTCTAACTTGACTGTTAGGGTCGTTTTTTATACCTTACACTGGCAGGCCGGAACCCAATCGGAGACAGGGTATGAAGCTATCGACAAAAAGTAGGTACGGTACTCGCTTGATACTGGATATGGCACAACGTTACGACCAAGGCGCCATTCAGCTGGGTGAAATTGCCAAACGGCAGAATATCTCCTTGAAATACCTGGAGCAGATTATTAGACCGCTTAAGAAGGCAGACTACGTGAAGAGCTACCGGGGGCCAAAAGGCGGACATAGGTTGAGCAAACCTCCAGGAGATATTACAGTGGGTGAGATAGTGAGGATACTTGAAGGCGGCGATACGCTTGTTAACTGTGATAAAAACCCTGAATCTTGCAATCGGGTGGATTCTTGCGTGACTCGTTATATTTGGCAAGAAGCGGCGGCAGCCATGTTTGAACGACTAGCCTCTATCACATTTGCTGATCTTCTATCGATAGATAAAGGCATATGTAAGGATAAGTTAATCGATTTCTTAGTGTTGGCTAAGAACAACAAAGATCAAACTTGAAGCATAGGCGTCCCTGCTCCCCATCTAACCCCCGTTTTCAAGCACGTTCTTCAATACCATCATATCGTTTTTTATTTGCCGATAGACGTTGCGCTTAAATAGCATTTTCGTGAATTTAAAGGATGTCAGGTCCACGAGGCCTGAAGTTGTGAATTTTGTACCAATATCTGCCGGTTCAAAAAAATAATTGCTATCAGCTGTTAAATACCTTGATGTTATTTTGAACGAACATAGCTTATCGGGCACATAGTCAGTTATATATGCCTCGGTTTCAATGCGCATTCCCATAAATTTGTTCACGCATCTATAAGTGGAACCTTGCCTGAGAGGACCATCTGTGGTCATTTCAACATTCAAAATATCCGTCTGCCACTTTATATTGTTCTTGAAATTCGTCACAAATTCAAAAACCCTCTTAACCGGTTTGTGAATAACCACACTGTTCTCAAATACCATAATTCATTTTTCCTTTGGCGATAATCAAATCATGTCATCATAAAGTAGAACAATAAGTTCGATTGTCCGATTTTCAAGAAACACCAAAACTACAATGTTCTTAAACCGAACTAATAAAACTCAGATGTGCTTTCTGTGTGAATCTGATTTTGCTGACCATTTTGTTTGTGATCATTTTAGTGGTATTTTAGGTATTATTTTGTTACAGACCGTGAAACGAAACATAAATTTGTTTTTCATCAGCTGGGAAATACGAATGAAAATTATCAGAATGGAGTGCAGGGATGTTTGCGAGAAGGATTTTTATTCATAAAATACTGCGATGTTTGGTTGCCTGTTTTATCCCAATGTTTTTGACGCTTAATGCCGGAGCCATCGACTTGCCGTCGCTAAAATACGGTAAGCTCAAGAGAGATCGTGATGTAAATAGGCTTTTTCAAAATTTTACGGTTCTATCAGATCATAAGTATTACATCTGCGGTGTAGGGGACATACCCTATGCCATTATCGGAATTGATAAAAAATACAATCTCCGGAAGGGCAATTGGAAAAAGATCACCCTTACCACGCCCATGTTGAGAAGCTGGGTTTCTCAGATGGACATCATTTATGGATACCCCCCCTATGGCTCTGCCATCTTAGACAATAAAGACAATAAAATTGGAATCTGGTACTCAAGCAAGCAATGGACTACTGTCATTATCGACGAAGGCAACCAGATCGCTATTTTAACACCGGAAACACCAGGATTTCGGGGTGGGAATTAACGATTTAGAAAAAAACGTTCCCCACAATTGTTTTGCCAAACTTCGAATCGGTATCACGGTATTAACCATCACTCCCAGCCATGTTAATTAGCCGATCCGATACCGAGGCAAGATATCGCTCGTTGCTGCAAAAGGCTGTTCGGCGCGGCGATATAGACCTCGTATATACTACCAGCGCCCTGCTGGAAAGCTTAAGTTCAAAGGACAAAAGCTGGTACAGAACTCGCACGGCCATAATTACCTTTGAAGAATGCTGGCCATTAGGCAGTGAACTTCTATTCAACAGAAAATTTTACAGCAAAGTTGCGGCCCTAGTTAAAGTCACACGGTCGATGAAAGCGAGAGATGCCTTAGGTCTGGGATACCTAGCGTACGCTCTGGCTGAAGGAGACGCAACAGTGCTAACCGGGAAAACCGAAGATAAGCACCTCAGAATTGTTGCCAACGCGATTAAGCGCCCGGATGATTTTTGGCAATGGATTGCCTCTTCAAAAGAACGCGCAGTGCCGGAAGGGTTAATCGAAAATGCAAAGCGTTTCAAAAACGAGGGCTCGCCCCGTGATAAGGCTGTTATTCAAGCGGCCGCTTATCTATCGGCTGCAGCAAGGGTGCCCAGCATACGAGCGTTAGCACCTACGGATGACGTTTTTCCATATTGGATCGCCTTCGACAACCACACCACGGAGGGGAAACTGGTGTTGCGAGATGTTGCTCGAGATCTGCACATACCTTTGCCACAATTAGAATGGGCCAACTATTATTTTGAAGGATCCAAAGTAAACGGTGAACTCCCTTCAACATGGTGGACGCGGCACTGCCAATGGCATTTTCGAAAAGTCGGATTACTTGCCGAAGACGCGCACCTGCTCTGGGAACCGGCTAAGTCTCAGATTGTGGCAGCTTTGGCCGAGGAGAGCCGTCAACTTCGCAATGAATTGTATCGTTGGAAATTGTCGAACCTTGAACGCATAGAATCTTTGAAGCGTCAAGTTGAACTTTTCATCGAACATTTCGAGGACGTCCAGCGAGACCAAATGAAGCTATTTTAAATGGAGGTAATATGTCGGAAATCGTTTCCAGTCCGGAGGAATATTTTGGACGCTTTATCCCCGATAGAGATAGATTACTGATTGAACTTGAAGAGGAAGCCCATCGGGAGGAGATTCCGATCGTTGGCCCTGTAGTCGGAGAACTCCTGTTCATACTTGTACGAGCAACCCGTGCTCGCCGTATCCTGGAGCTCGGCACGGCCACGGGTTATTCAAGCATATATTTAGCAAACGCGTGCAAGCCTTTTGATGGTCATCTGTTGACCTTGGAAAATAATCGTTTAATGGCGTCGCGAGCTCGAAGCAATTTTAAGAAGGCCGGATTGGCAGAGCGGGTAGAAGTTAGGATATGCGATGCAATGGTTGAATTGCCAAAAATCAAGGACGTTTTCGATTTTATTTTCATGGACATCGACAAAGAAGATTATTTTCCTGCGCTTACCCACCTTGAATTGCTTTTGAAGAAAAACGCCCTTTTGGTAGTCGACAATGTAGGATTCAAAGATGCCAAGGCGTTTAACGCTGCGATAGCCAAACACCCGGCGTGGGCATCCGTTGCATTATTTTCGTACCTGCCATTGCACTCACCGAATCACGACGGTCTGTGTCTGGCAGTGAGACGCTGAAATTGCAATTGATTTTAGCGTGAATTGTCTCAGCTTGACAATTTATAGCTTGAATGTCAAATTTAGCACATGAATAACAAAGGTATACAACTCCGAGAATTGCCATCGCTCAAAAATCCTCTGTTTATTGCCGGATTTGATGGATGGGGAAATGCCCTCAATGTTTCCAGCGGAATGGCCACCTATCTTATACGGAGATTAAAGGGGCGACTGTTCGCTGACCTCGATCCCGATTGTTTTTATCGTTACGATGAAAATCGACCACTGGTAGATATCGAAGCAGGTGCGTTGAAAAGCGTAACATTACCGGGAGGCGCTTTTTACGCTGCCACAACCAAGGAGGATCAAAACGACCTGGTCATTCTTAAGGCCGATGAACCCAATCTAAGATGGTTTCAATTTGGTAATGAATTGTTTTCGCTCTGCCATGCCTTGAAAATAAAAACGATCATCACATTAGGAAGTATGTATGACAACGTGCTGCATACCGATCGAATCATGTCCGGAATTGCGTCAACCGAAGAGATAGAATCTCGCCTGAAAGAACACAATGTCAATTCGATTTCCTATCAAGGTCCCAGTGCCATCCATTCCATTATACAATCGGAAGGAGCCCAAAAAGGTTTTGATTGTATAAGTTTATGGGCGCACTGCCCCTACTACCTTCAAGGAACTACCCATTTCGGTATGTTGATTCATTTGTGTGCCCTGCTAGCTCAGATCGGCAATTTCCAAGTGGATACCCAGGACCTTGAGCAAGGCTGGGAAAAATTGAAAGAACAGATTCAGAAACTGATCGAAGGAAACGCCGAGCTGCAAACGCTGATCAATAAACTGCGGAAGGAAAAAGTTAAGGGCACAACGGCCAGTCTAAGGGGTGCTCTGAAAAGCGATGAAAAGATCATTAATTTACAGGACTTCTTAGACCCCAAATGATATGACAACCGGTATGTTTCTTTTTCTATGCTAAAGAATATATGTTTTTTGCAAACAATTATCGGAACGTTATTCTGGCAAACGCTCTAAACCGATATGTCTATCGTCTAAATCCTGCCCGAATTCCGCCTCCACCAACGCGGCCCCGAGCGCTATGGATACCCCCGCGGGATTTAAAATGTTGTTTCGAACGGTAGGATTGTTTGTGATGACGTATTGTATGAGGATAGCTCTTTTTGTAGCCGTAAAAATGTTTTTTCCGATAATAGCGATCCCTGCGATGGTTCTTTTTATGGGGTGTTGTATAGTAGATACTGCCCCGATTTCCGCGATAGTACCAACGGTTATACGGATGTTCGTTAAGGAAAGGGGAAACCTGGTAAAATCCATTATAAGTATAACCTCGGCGGAAACCTCCCCAACCAAAAGTTCGATAAGAATGACGGTCATCTTGGGAG
>JASFJP010000033.1:0-15021 GCA_050121225.1 Desulfobacterales bacterium | reverse complement strand
ACAAATTCTTCGCGGAATGCGTTCTGTTCGGGCGTAAATCGAAAATCCATAGCTTTTCCTCCTCCTATAAAAAAGTGCCTCTCCTCGCGGCCTTAATCCTATTACTGTAGATTGTGAGTAGAGATCCAGGTCCATAAGTCCCGCCGGGGTTTGATCCATCCCAGGGGATCAGTCGAATTAAACCAGGTCTAACCGACCTCTGCCACGGCGTTTCCCAGCACGATCTTGCCTTCCGTGGTCTTTACCTGAATAATGCATCTGCCGTTTTCCACCTTCCATCCTTCAGTGATCAAGGTATCACCCGGAAATACAGTATTCATGAATCGAGCGGCAAAAGACTTAAACCGGGAGGGGTCACTTCCGCAGACAGAATGAAGAATGGCCCGGCCGGCATGGCCATACGTGCAGAGACCATGAAGAATGGGACGTTCGAGTCCGCCCTGCTTGGCAAACTCCGGATCAATATGAAGCGGATTTTTATCACCGCTGAGCCGGTAAAGTGCGGCTTGATCAGGAGACGTGGGATACTCCACTCGGAAGTCAGGGTTCTTTCCTTCCGGCGGATCGAACCGTTCGGTCTGAGGTCCCCGGTCACCGCCGAAGTTTCCTGCGCTTCGATCAATGAGGACGACCTTGTTTTCAAAAAGCAGTTGGTCGCTTTGGTCGCGGGTCTTTAGACTGATATTCAGCACGGCTCCCTTATCCCCCTTATCATAAACCGAGTCCCATATCCCCGATGTGTAAACTGTTCCCGAAGGTGGAATCGCGCCATGCACAATGATCTTTTGCTCTCCGTGAAGCATCGCCGGCAGATTGATGCCTAAGTCGGCCATTAGGTCAATAATGCAGGGAACCAAGGGAATTACCGCATACGTGGGAAACACTTTAAGGTTTTTCTCATAAATAAAATCAAGTTCATCCACCCCAGCCCCGATACCCAGCGCGTAAAGCATTACGGCATCTTGATCATATGTGAAGGGGATTCTCTCTGTTTTCTTTCCGATTAAATCCAGATTCAGAGCCATATGGCGACTCCTTTTTTGTTCGATTTCTGATGCAAAGTGGCATCAATATGCGTTAGACTTATATGCCAACATTCCACAAAAGCAGTATACATCAGTCTCTAGGAACGGCCTGTTAAGTTCAGTCAATTGTAGCAATTCTTAAACGTTTTTACATCGACAAACCGCCACTCACCAAAATCACCTGCCCCGACACATAGTCAGCCAGGGGTGAAGCTAGAAACAGAATGGGACCGGCGGCCTCATCGGGTGTCCCCGGACGACCCAAAGGAACCATCATCGTCATCGCTTGGCGCTGGGCCTCGGGGATGCCGACGGGCACCTTGTCGCCGTCCCTTTCCAGAGCTTCGGCTTCCTCTTTATTTTTGGTCAGGCGGGTGTCGATCCAACCATAGGCGATGACATTGCACTGAACGTTAAATCTGCCCCATTCTTTGGCCATGCTTTTGGTAAAACCCGAAACAGCCGACTTTGCCGCCGCGTAGTTTGACTGGCCCGCATTGCCGCTTGTTCCGGACATGGAGGAGATGTTGATGATTTTCCGTGCTACCGGCCGACCCCATTTTTCAATTTCTAGTTTGGCTGCGTCACGAAAAAAAGGCGCGGCCGCCCGGATAATTTTAAAGGGCGCTTTAATATGAATGTCCATCATAGCATCCCACATTTTGTCGCTCATTTTATGAACCACCCCATCCCAGGTGTAGCCGGCGTTGTTGACTATTATGTGGATGCGGCCGAAGGCGTCCGCCGCTGCCTTGACGATCCCTTCGGCAAAATCATCGGCGGTAGCGTCGCCCACAAAAGCCACTGCCTGCCCCCCTGCCTTTTTTATCTCTTCTACAGTCTGGTTGGCCGGTTCGGGGTCGATGTCACTTACCACCACCTTGGCGCCTTCCCGTGCAAACTGAATTGCTGCGGCCTGTCCGATCCCTCGTCCCGACCCTGTAATGATAGCGACTTTGTCCTGTAACATGTTTTCCATTTTGGCTGTCCTTTCGAATTCAGTATTTTTTTATAAATGAAGGCCCCCCGCAGCTGAGCTGACGGGGTATCGGGTCATAGGAAAAATGTCTATTATATCGCAGCAAGCTGCGAGGAATTAGACCTTAAAAAAGTTGTCTGTGGCTGTCCGTGTACATCTGTGGCTAATTAAAAACTCTTAATCGATTCCGAGAATCGCTATCGCAGCCACATTTTGATGCGGCATACCTCCCAAATTATGGGTCAGTCCCAACCGCGGGCTCTTTACTTTTCTATCTTCCGGCACCCGTTCGAGCAACTGCTCGTACATGGCATACATCATCCGCAGCCCCGAAGCCCCGATGGGATGGCCGAAACATTTCAAGCCCCCGTCCACCTGGCAGGGAACCTGCCCATCTATATCATAAAATCCGCCCATAACATCTTCGTAAGCACCGCCTTTGGGGGAGATGTGCAGATCCTCCATGGTGACCATCTCGGTGATGGAAAAGCAATCATGGACTTCGCACATACTCAACTCTTCCCTTGGGTTTTTAATTCCGGCTTCCTCGTAAGCTTTAGTCGCCGCTATTCGAGTCGTGACAAAGTGGGCGCCGTCCCAGCTGTTGCCGATGGCCTCTTCTCCGGAGCTGACCGATACGGCCAATGCTTTGACGTTAACGATGTTCTGATTCTTTTTCAGATCTTTGGCAATCTCCGGTGTGGTGATAATGGCACAGGCTGCGCCGTCACTCACCCCACAACAGTCAAAAAGTCCCAAAGGATAGGCGATCATGGGCGCGGCTTTAATCTGCTCCTCGGTAACCGCCTTGCGCAAATGCGCCTTGGGGTTTAACGCACCATTGGCATGACTCTTGGCCGAAACATGCGCCATGGCATCTTTAATTTTTTCCATGGAAATGCCCCATTTGGCGCTGTATGCCGTGGCCAGTTGTGCAAACATGCCCGGCGCGGTCATGTTGGCACTTATCATAAATTGCTGAACACCCATCCCTACGCTGGCGGGCAATCCCCCGTAACCGGTGTCTTTTAATTTTTCCACTCCTAATGCCAGGACAATGTCGTAAACACCGGCCGCCACTGAATAACAGGCAGCCCTAAATGCTTCCGTGGCCGTGGCGCAGTAATTTTCTGTGCGCGTCACCGGTATGTAGGGCAATTTCAACGCCACACCTAAAGGAACCGCCGCTTTGCCCACATTTATCTCGTCAATATGAGTGCCGATGTAGGCCGCCTGGATTTCCTTTTTCTCAATACCGGCATCCTCCAGGCATTCTACAAAGGCTTCGGCCGCCAGATCTTCAGCGTACGATTCCCACCGTTCACCAAATCGTGTGCATCCCATACCTATTATTGCAACTTTATCTTTAATTCCGGTAGCCATTTATGTCACCTCCTTCATGGGGACCGCCTTCCAGAAATAGCCGGAAATGTCCCTTTTTTCATCATAGTATTTTCGACGAAAGCTCATCGATACCGCCATGCCGGTGGCCAATTCATCCAGATCACAATCGGTTAAGTCGAACATCATCTTGCCGCCGCCTTCAAACTCGATCTGGCCGTAAATGGCAGGTGGATTTAAGGATGCCGCCAGCATATCACCTGTGAAGCTAGCAATATGCCCGACTTTATCCGAAAAACGGTAGTCTTCCATATCACCGATTGCACCGCACTCGGCGTTGACGCAAACCGTCTGGGGAGGAATTTGAGCGGTGCCGCATTTTTTGCATTTTGTGCCCCAAAGGCCTAACACCGTTTTGCGTGAACGCCACAGTGCCGACCAACGGGTCCAGACGTCTTCTTCGGCCCGCAACCCGGCATCGCCCGGCAAAATATTGCGCCAGATAAGATATTTAGTGTAGTTATCCAGCTCCGCTTTTTGGGCCAGGTATTCTGAAACACCTCTGCTTTTCGCTTTATTGTTAATATGTTCGGTGACTTCGAAATAAATGGCATCGCATCCGCTGCCGAAGCTGATCACCAGCAGTTTGTCTCCCGCTTTTGCCTCTTCCAGCGCGTTGACCAGCATCACTGCGGATTGAGCGGTCCCGCTTTGTCCGATTTCTGCTTGAAAATTACTCTGATCCGCCTCTGGTAAGACACCCAGGATTCTGTTGAGCTTTTTGCGAGCCGCCGGGTAATGGCAGTCGTAAATGACCTTGGTGAAATCTTCAATTTTCAAACTGAATTTGCTCAGAAGATTACTAACGACTTCCGGAATAAACTGATCAAATCCAAAATCCCGGATCCACCGATCTTCCCATTGACGATCGTATTTAGCGGACTGCCCCCGATAGTGATCGGCAAAATCATACGTAATGGAATAAGACCCCTTGAATTCGGCGATCACATCCTGATTCCCGACAACCAGGGCTGCGGCGGCATCACCGAAAATCAGCTCCTGGGGCGATGCCGGCTTTCCCAGTCGGCATTCGGATATCGCAACAACGATGTTATTTAACCTTTTGGCCTCAACCCCGTCTAGAGCAGACAGCAAGGCGCTGGTACCGGCTTTTAGACCGCCTGAAAAATCAGCCGCTCGAATATGATCATTTAAACCAAGCGCGGCGGATACGATACCGGCATTGAGTCTTTCTTTGTAAGGCATCGTGGTAGAAGCCAAATATATTCCCTCCACCATTGAACGATCCCATCCGGCAAGGGCCTCGAGCCCCGCAGCCACGGCCATCGTGATACTGTCTTCATCAAAATTGGCAACCGCTTTTTCACCCTTGGCATTGGCTATATTCCCCGGGTTCATCCAGCCCACTGCTTGATAAACCGCTGTCCGATTTAAACGATATCGCGGAATGTAGCCGCCATAAGAACATATTCCAACCATAACGACTCCTTTCTTTTGCCGAAATTATCTGTAATTGGATACTCTTCCCGTAATAATGGGATTGGAAGAAAAAGAAAAAAATAACAATGGGGTATCATCTAATCGTCCCTATAAGGCATTTCCTCCCACCAAGGATAAAAATCAGGCATATCCGTACTTGGTTTCATCTTAAAGTCCGGGGCCCGCTTTTCTAAAAACGAGGCAGCCCCTTCTCTGGTGTCTTCGGTCTTGAACATATAACTGAGGCATTTGGATTCAATGATGTGGGCTGCCATGGGATGGGCGGCACCCAACATTTTCCAGAGCATCTGCCTGGACAAGGCTGTGGACACGGCCGAGGTATTAAATGCAATTTCACTGGCTATTTCTTTTACGGTCGGCATGAGTTCTTCCGCTGGCACAACCTGGCTGAACAGTCCCATCTCCAATCCTTGACGGGCGGTAAACAGCCGGGCAGTGAGAATCAGTTCCGAAGCCCGGCTGACACCGATAATTTTGGGTAAAAAATACGTGCTGCAACCCTCCGGAACAATAGCCCTCCGGTTAAAAACAAATCCAATTTTAGTCGCTTCCTCGGAAGCAATCCGGATATCCATTGCCAGTGTCATGGTGATCCCAACGCCGACGGCATGCCCGTTTATAGCCGCGATAACGGGTTTTTTCATATTAAATATTCTTAATGTGGCTTGTCCGGCCGTGTCGCGATGCGGTCCCGTTTGGCCTGCGACATTAAAGCCTCCGCTGCTTAAATCCGCGCCCGCACAAAACGCCCGGCCCGCCCCCGTAAAAATAACGACCCGCACATGATCGTCGCTATCCGCCAGATCCAGGGCATGAATAACCTCTTCCATCATGGTCGGTGTCCAGGCGTTCAAATTCTCCGGGCGATTCAGCGTGATCACTGCAATCCGATCATTTACAGCGTAACTAATTTGCTCAAAATTCATAGAAAGTTGTCTTCCTTATCTGCGAAATGAAGGCTCCCCGCAGCAGCGCTGACGGGGTATCAAGCTATACGAATAATGTCTATTACATCGCAGCAAGCTGCGGGGAATTAGACCTTGAAAAGTGTCTGTGTCTGTCCGTGTCGGTCTGTGGCCAATTAATTGTTTTGGATCCGGTTCCGGCTCACCGTGCAAGGGATTTTTATTTTTCAAGCGATTGATTCAGCGAAAGCCTCGAATCGGGTTCGCAGCGGTTCCAGGGACGCGGTCGAATAATCCTGCTCGATAATCAATACCGGCAGATCCAAACTTTCAAGATAATCCCGCACCAATGGAACTTCATACCCATGAATGTCGCAGTTTCTGATAATGTTACCGAACACACCGTTTATGTTCCAGTACTTGGCAAACTCTCCTAAATACCCGAAGCGCTGCTCTAAATCTTCCTTATAGGTTGTGGTGGAGGCTGAGAATGTGCGTGGACACTTGACTTCCTTTAGATAATGCCGGGCCACACCAATCAGTGGGTCCTCGGTTTCTTCGATTTCATGCCAGAATGGTCGGACACCCGTAGCGGTGTCTTCCACGATGATGTTCCAACCTGAACGTTCAATCAGATCGGTAAACGCCACATTGTCTATCAACGACCCCCATATCATAAGTCGTCCGATCTTCTTCTCCGGCCCTTGGCCGCGGGAGGTGACCTCCGCTATGGCCTCCTCCAATAGCCGATTACCCTCCTCCGGGGGTATCATCATTAATGACATCAAGACCTGCAAAACCTCGCTGCCGGTAATCAAGGGGGGATCAGGTTTCCGCAGATTATATAAATCACGTACCAGCGATCGCTGCCGATTGTGCAGCCTGATCGACTCTCTTAACCGATCGTCGTCCAAAGTTTTACCCGCGACCTCCTCCAGCGTCTGCTTGAAATATACCAGCTGTTCCTTAAAATATGCCACGGCTTCTTCGTCCGATGTGTGAGGTATGTCCAAAAAGAAATTGCAGGGTGTCTTGATATAGTTCTTCCATAGGTGTGAGGTTCGCTCGGCGCCGTCACACGCATGGGCTCCGATAAACCCGTCGATATAATCATAACGCCCTTTCATTCCCACATCAAAACAACTGCGGTAGAATATACACATCACCGTCGGTAAATACCCATCGGCGACCGTAATTGGCTCATCCATATCGCCAAGTATCCGCACCGGTAGAAAATCCAGTGCGCTCATGATCTCCAGCGGCGGATAACAACAAAAGTACCCCAGCACTTTGCGACCCGTTTCTTTGATCTCCCGTGCCCGCCGGCTGCGGTAATTATAGATTTCCTGCGCCCGGGCTAATCCTTTTAATGTCTCTGCCATATCGAACCTCCTCTATCTGAATTAGTGCGCTTCGCTCATCTCTCTACAGCGAAAGAATAATAAAATGTTGGATTACCAGGCCATTCCGGCCTTCTTACGCTCCTCCCGAAAGTGGTCCATTGTCTCCACAAAGGCTTCGGTCTTGGAAAGCGCCTCTTCCTCATTAAACAGGCGTAAATCAACGATGTCGCCGTTAACAACGACCCCCGGAACCTTGAGTCGGTTTTCCAGCAGGTCTTTCAGGTTGAGCAACGTATATGTAGCGGCACGACATGACATCAGTGGATGACAAAATAATCCATCGGCTCGATAGTCGTAGGCCGCCTGCACGAATGGTGCTACCAAAGTGCCCGTTACGACGTCATTTTCCTGCGCGAATTCATTTGTATCGGTGAATTTTTGATAGGTCAGGCGGGCAATCCGTTCCAGGGGATCGCTGATCCCCTGCAGTTCCTCCTCCGGAATCGGTGAGGGCGCGTGATAGCCAAAGCTTTCATACACCATGGCGATGCCGTAGTTTTCTGCTAATTTATCGAAAAAGCCCAGGCTGTGCCAGGGGGGAAGTTCAGCGAACAGCATGCGATATTTTTCATTGGGAATCGCACCGGTTCCACTATCCACCCTACTTTTAACTTCATTATACACTCGCTGATTAAATTCATAGGCTTCGGGGTCATAGGGCAGGTAAAAATGAGCCAGCATGATCGCCCAAAAATCCTGCGAGACCATGGGCGAAGGAACAGCTCGACGCAATAGGTCGACCTCATGGGCCAAACCCAAGGTCTTAAAGGCCATATCAACGATTTCTTCCAGTTTGTCCCAATCCATTTTTTTGCCTAAAAGACCTTCGAGAAAAGATACGAACTTTTTCAAATGATTTACCATAAATCGAATGCTTTTTGCCTTATGCTCGGGCAAGAAAAATTCCTCAACTCCCGGCCATGGGAGTTCAAGTGTCCACTGGGGAACATCTAAATAACGTTTCAACCCCTGAAACCACTTAAAGCGTGCATCGCAAGTCGCTCCTGAACCAATCAGCACCACCGGTTTAGGCATTCCGCCCGCGGGAGCATCCGCGGGAATCTCCCCATCGTTTTCGGCCATAAAACTGGCATACCCGAGGCTGTTGCGCGCGTACCCGCAGAGTGAGGTCGGAAATCCATCTCTGTCGCTGCGTTCCAGATAGGGTTCTGCCTGACGAGAGGCTCCACAAAAGGCCCCATAGTTTTCCGGAAAAAGCAGTTCAAGTCCCATGGCTTTGGAGATCAGTTCTCCTTCGTACCACGTCACCATGGACCATCCCACCGGACGTCCTTCCAAATGGGCCTTATGGGCATTTTTTATTAATTTTTTGCCAAAATATCCAGCCTCCCGGGCGGTCTCCATACTCTTAGCCGCTGTGGCTTTCTTTTTTTCTGCTTCCATAGTATTTAAATCCCTTTCTTTTTCCCCGCAGCGTTGCAGGTTTCTATGCACGCTTTTGTGGCTCCAATCTCGACTCGAAGACAAGACGACGAACTGCTGACGCCTTTGCTTTGTCTGTCAATTCAGCTTTTATAAACAACGACATAAATCATTGCGCAGGCATACACGGCGTTCTGCATGTTTGAATCTTTGCGGTAGCCTAAAAATCTGGGATTCAAAGGGAAAATGCGCAGGTTATTATGACGCTGTGTATAGCAGGAAGAATAACGAATGTCGAACCTTGTTCGACACTTGATATTCTTTTTACACTAAAATTACGCTGGTTCCCTTACCGAACACGTCCTCAAAGTCAGCCTCCAAGAGTTACTAGTTTGAAACGTACTCAAACACGACATCACACTCCCAGTGAATGGGCGCCAACATCTTAGGATCGTGTCCGTCTTCACAGATAAGACGCAAGGGATTGTTAGGATCCGGCTTTACATACCCGCGGTGGGTAAAATGTTGCTTGCCGCCTTCCTTTCCTTCCCAGTGCCATCCCCCATAGGGGACATCTTGTTCAATTCCGCATTTTGGACATTTGAATTTAGGCATGGTTTCGTCCTCCTAATATTGCAAAAGATATGTTCGATCCACTAATTTCATAGGATGTCAGATTTATATCTATTCTTATTTCTTTTCTTCAATTTTTTTATAGTGTTTTGGCGGTGGGCCACTAACCCATTCAAAATCCTCCTCATCATCAAAAGGCGGAAAGAGCCTCGGTGGCTTGGGCCACTCATCATATCCAAGGGCATTAAAAATAGCCCGGGTACGTTCTTTAAAGCTGTCCATGCCCGTCCAGAGATCTTCAGGGAGATGGTGCAGCATCACAAAAAAGAGGTTTTCATAGGTCGCCCGATCCCAAAGGGTATGATAAGAATCCGGGTCGGAATAGATATCCACAACCGCTGTCTTTCCCGAGTTGAACGCCCTCTCCAAAGCCGGCACCAGCTCGTCATGAGTCCGCACAATTTCTCCATGACAATCCATATGTTTGTACATTTCGGAATAAGGGATGCGCCCTTCCAAGGTTCCCATACCCCTGTCCGTGTCTCGAACATGCGGGTTTTGGGCACCGTGCCAGTCACGACCGTACATCGCATTCCATCCACCGATCCAGGCACCGTTGTTGTGCACGACATAGACAATGGGAAGATTTTCGCGACGTGCGGTTTCAATATCCCCTCCCAGTCCGCCGATCCCTGCATCACCAAGAATAGATATGACCGGCTTGCCGGGCCGGCCGACCTGGGCACCGATGGCCATTCCCACGCCATGGCCCACACCTCCCTGGATACCGGAATCCAGGACACCGCCGGTCACGCAGGACTCGAATCTTTCGCTGACGTAAGGTGAAAGTGTAAAAGAATCCAGAATGACCGTCGCTTCAGGTGCCGCATCGTGGAGATAATTCGCAATGAGTGAAGAAGCCAAATCCGGACTCACCTGACCGGGCAATGTGTATTGTTGTTTAAGCTCTTGCATGCGGTCTTGCAATTTTTGTTGCGCCTTTTTTTTGATCTCCAGAATTTCATCCCGCCAAGCTGTTTTTTCGGCAAATCGATCTGCATATTTCTCCCTTATGACGTTGTTCAGCTTCTTCAATGTGGCATTTACATTGCCGATAGCTTCAACATCTGTAGAGACTTCCGGCCAAATTTCCATTGGGTTTTCCGTCACTTGAACAAACCGTTTGTCTTCGCCCCACTGACCGTATTGCTCCAGAACATCGATTCTGAGTCCCAAAGTCATGTAGCGGTCTGCAACCGCGAAGGCCTTGCCTCGGGCTTCACCGGCCACGTGATGGGGATGATTTTCAGGCACACTGCCTCGACAGGCGCGTCTTTGATGAATCGGTACATTCGTAAGCTCAGTGAATTCCTTTAGTGCAGCCCCGCAATCCGGCCACCGTCCTCCATGACCGACGACCACCAGGGGCCGTTTAGCTTCCAGTAACCAGCCGACAATATTTTCGATTTCATCATCACTGGGAACCGGTTGCGGGAGATCGTCAATTTTACGATGCCTCATGTCAATGTTGTAATTCACCTGCCTGGCTGGATCCATCAAAGCTACTGGGGCAAATTCGATAAAATTTAGAGGAATCTCCAGGGCCACGGGTGCTGGAGGATATCCCATACAATCACGAGCCGCCTTTCGGATATAAAAAGCAAGCGTGCTTGGATCCTCCACGAATTTTGCCCATTTGCAGAATTGCTTATATAGCTTGTCGGCTTCTAGAGGCTGAAAGGCATAACGATCCCTGTCTGACAGCGGAACCTGCCCCAATATACAAATAAGCGGGCTGTTACTCAGTGCAGCCTGATTAACCGCCGGCAGCAAATTCGCTGCCCCCGGACCGACCGTTGCCTGGCAGAGACCGATTTTTCCAGTTACCTTGGAATATGCCTCTGCCGCATAGCCGGCTGAATCTTCGCGGCGGAAGTGAATCAGCCGGTTACCGTATATACACCAGTAGTCATCAAAGCTATTCATGTGACCGCCGGTGATGCCGAAATTGGTGTGAATACCCTCTTCCATCAACGCTCGGACCAAAATCTGTGGTCCCCAAACTAATGATCCCATAACGCCTCCTTTCTAAGTAAATAATCTTGGCCCTGAGGACCGGTAGTTTAATTCACCTAAATTGATGATCTTTACTTCGAATGCCATACTTGATTGAGGCCTGCCTCTATTTCGGTTCAAGGTTGCTGAATAGTAATCCCCCCAAATATTATCTCACATAGAATATCCGTAAGAGAATCCACAGGGATTTCACGGTCAAATATGACACACGGAAGACACAGGTGTTCGATACCACCTATAATAATGTTTCGTATATGCTCGGCGGGGATATTATGCCGGATTTCACCATCCGCAATCCCTTCCTTTATGAGGTTCAGAAGAATTCGACTGTATTGCCTGGCAAGCTGGTAGGTCTCGCTTTCAAAGTAGCCGGGAAAATTTCTGACTTCCAGCAGCAGGATTTTGGCAAAAACTCTGTGTCGATCATAATAATATATGCTGTCCCAGATAAGCTTTCTTAATTTGTTTACAGGTCCTTTTATATCTCTCAAATCTGTTCTTATTTTATTTTCGGAATCTCTCATTCCTTCGGCCAGAATGTAATGCAACAGACCTCTTTTATCCTTAAAATACCGGTAAATCAGTGATTCGTTAACCCCAGAGGTCTTTGCAATCTCGGCCGTTGTGATTGAATTGAAATCTTTTTCTTCAAGTAGCTTTTTCAAAGCCTGGACAATTTTAATTTTACCAGGAGGATCGGAATGGTAATTACCATTGAGCGGGATTTTATTTTTCTCAGAGCGGGTGGCCATAGCTAATCTCTTCTACTTTTTAGCCAATCAATTGAATACTCTAACTAAACTATATGTGGCACCTTATAAAAATCCGAAATTTAGAAAGCAAGTATTACTTACATGTTCATTTTTTTTTGTCAAGACCTTTTGATTTTGTTTCTTATTGCAATCAAAACGCGTTTCCGTTATTTTACCGCCAAGCGATTTTAGTCACTTTTTATATTCTAATACCCGCAGAAAAGAGAGACCAATGCCTGAAGATATTTATCGAGAGTTACGGAAAAGAATTGATAAGTTATCATTTGGATTCCCGGAAACAGACATCGAGATCGAGCTTGAGATATTAAAAAAGCTTTTTACCGAAAAAGATGCTGCGACATGGCTTCTATTAACCCCACGGCTTGAAACGCCAGAGGAGATTGCTCAGCGAACGGAAGGGAGCCTTGAAATCAGTTCCGATGATTTACACGACATGGCTGAAAGAGGACTTATCTATCGTTGGCGAAAAGGTGACACCACCAAGTACGCCACGATTGGTTTCATGCACGGTATTTGGGAATTTCAGCTTACGACGATGGACAGTGAATTCGCCGAAATGACAGCGAAATATATAAATGACAAGGCTTACCGGGACGTCCTGACCAGGGCAACGGCGGGCTTTTTACGCACAATCCCGGTCCAACGATCGCTGGATGCCACACGCCAGGTGGCCTCCTTTGAGGACGCCAGCCGGTTTCTCAAACAAGCCAAGACAATCGCTGTAGCCGAATGCATCTGCCGTAAGAACCAGGATTTGATAGGGCGCGGTTGTGATAAACCCCGCGAAGTATGTTTTATGATGGGTTCCATGGGCCAGTATTATCTGGATAGGGGTATGGCCCGCGAAGTAGGCGTAGATGAAGCCATCAAAATACTCGCCGAAGCCCAGGAGGCTGGTCTGGTAACGCAACCCGCCACAGCCCAGAATCCCGGCGGAATGTGCAACTGTTGCGGTGATTGTTGCGTTGTACTGCAGGCGCTGAACCAACATCCACGACCAACGGATATGGTATTTTCCAATTACTTCGCTGCGGTGGAGCATGATATTTGCGATGGCTGTGAGACCTGTCTGGACCGCTGCCAGATGGCAGCGATAAGCATGAATGAAAATGATCAAGCTGAGATCGACCTGATCCGCTGCATTGGATGCGGACTGTGTGTCATTGCCTGTCCGACGGAAGCCTTGAGTCTGATTCCCAAACCAGAAGATCGCCGCCGAACGCCTCCGCCTGATTCGAGGGGACAGATGGATTTAATAGGCCGGTTGCGCAAGCCGACCTGAATAAAATCATTTTTTTTGAAATCACTGACTACAGACCGATTTCCAGGAAATAGAGTGAGAAAGGATTCCGGTATGGCCAAACCAGCGGTTGCCTTAATACGTTATCAAAACTCTCTCAGAAGTCTTCGGGAGGCTATTGAGCTTTGCGGCGGATTCAAAGGCCTCAAGGCAAATGACAAAGTTCTCATTAAACCGAATCTGGTGACATGGAGCAATCAGTTCAGCATTGCACCATACGGCGTATTTACCTCAACCCGTCTGGTTCACGACATGGTTTTGCTGCTGAAAGAGTTTGGATGCGAGAAGATTGCTATCGGTGAAGGGTCCGTTGTGATGGAAAAAGAGGTCGGGACACAGAGCGCTTTCAAAGGGCTTGGTTATGAAAAACTATCCGCCACCTATGGTGTTCAATTAATAGATTTAAATAAATCAAAAAGTACGCAGATACCGCTGTACGAAGATTTTTCAATACCAGTGGCACAAGAAGCCTTGGCGGCCGATTTCCTTATCAATATGCCGGTGCTGAAAACTCATGGTGCGACAGCGGTTTCCCTGGGCATCAAAAATCTCAAGGGAGTCATGAAAATTGCCGGCAAGAAACGCTGCCATAGCGCAAAAAGGCATCTCGAATTTAATTTCCCTATCCTGGCGCAAAAACTCTACCCCCAATTAACGGTCATTGACGGTATTTACATGTTGGAGAAAGGCCCGATTCATATCGGAAATGCCATCCGAAAAAATATCATCATCGCATCACGGGATATTCTAGGGGTGGATGTTGTCGGAGCAGCCGTCATGGGCTTTAACGCCAAAGATGTGAAACATCTCAACTTCTTCGCATCACGCACGGGGGGTTCAATCGATATTAAGGATTATGAAATCAAAGGCCTGCCGTTAGATGAAGAGATTCAGCCGTTAAAATGGGACGAGACTTGGAACGCTGAGAATACGGGTCCGAAAGTTTTCGACAAGATCGGAATCTCCGGAATTGCGAACCGTAAATTTGATCATACATTGTGCTCCGGTTGTGCTATGCTGCCGGTTGTCTGCAATTTACTTACGATTTCGGCATACAAAGGCGAGCCTTTTGACAATATCGAAGTGCTCAGCGGTAAAGAAATGCAGGCTAAGCCCGGATTTGATCACACAATATTGGCAGGAAAGTGTATTGTAAAAGCGAATGAGGGAAACCCCAACATTCGGCATAAAATAGAGCTAAAAGAATGCCCCCCAAGCTTTGAACATCTGGTTCAAGCCTTTCACGATGTCGGCGTGGCAGGCAAAGCAGAAGCCTATGAGGGCTATATGCAAAAGCAAGGATCGAAATACGATGGTAATCCTGATTTTGATCCCGGATTCTTCACATAAAAAACCCAAAGATTTTTTAACAGGTTAAATCCTTGCCTGCCCTGCCTGCCCGGTAGGTAGGAACTATCGTACTGGGGTGGAATGCCTGCCCAATGAAATGCGGAGCCTATTCCTCTGTGGTCGGTCCGGAAGATCGTATTGGGGCGAGTCTGTGGCTAATTAACCTCCGAAAAAAGTTTTAAATACTCCCCGAAACCCTCCTTTTTTAAATCTTCTTTGGGAATAAATCGTAATGACGCCGAGTTGATACAGTACCGTAAGCCAGTTGGTTGAGGTCCGTCCGGAAATAGATGACCGAGATGTGAATCAGCGTTCTTGCTCCTGACTTCGGTGCGAACCATAAATAGACTGCGATCCTCGTGCTCCACGATGTTATCTCTCCAACAATTCGC
>JASFJP010000032.1:0-15021 GCA_050121225.1 Desulfobacterales bacterium | reverse complement strand
CTGTGGCAGAAGATCCAGAATTTCATCTCTCGACATACTGTAGAGGTCATAATTTAAATCCAACTGCTGAATGACATCAATAAACCGATAAAGTGTTCCAGGCTTATTTTTTGGTATGGCGCCGAATTTAGGCTTATTTTTTTTATAGTCAAAATACAGCGTGGCTGCAGCTGCCATGATGCCGCGGTTAGTTACTATACTTTGTCTCTGAGCTAATTGATGATGATAACCGCTTTCAATATTTGGAGATGTATAGAGCAAAAGCCTGCATAACTCATTACCTAATCCATAAACGGAATGGACCAGAAAAGCGCCAAATATAAGATGATTGTGGCCGTAAGGATAACCTGGCTCGAGAATGTGGCGGTAGTCTCTGCCGGGCCTGCGGATTCCATTCTCCGCAGCCGGACAAACCTGATCAAAGTAGAATAGTGACAGCCAGCTCCAGAGATGGACATCGGTCTCAATGCCATCTGTTTCAATACCTGATAGGATGTCTTCCAGATACCGGGCCAAAACCAACCGAGTGCTGAAGATGCGTTGCTTAACCTGACGGCTGCTGTTGAAAGACTCGGATGTGTCCGGATTCCGTAATAGGTGAAATGGGGGAGGGGAGGGAGATCCTGCCCGGAGGTCTGCAAGATAGTTGCGGAAGTCGTCGAGGCCTTTGTCGGTGAATCTGCGTATTTCTGATTCCGAAATCATTTTGAATCCCGCATGGCTTGGTTAAACATTTGCAGCATTTTATTACTGTAACCGAAGGCCCCGACAGCTCTCTCTATCCAGGCTTGTTGATTGGCTCGACCCCTCTGCGGCGGAATGGACATACCGGGAAGGGAGCAGGCCAGCTTCAACCATAAACTTGGCCAATCATCGTCACAATCCGGATCGGTGTGCTGATCGACGACCAAGATGCGATGTAATATTTGTCTGAAAACCTCGGGATACACCAACGGCAAAAACCGATTATCTGAGCTGGCTACCAGGCTGATTTCTTCTATCCGGCGATTCAATTTTAAAACGGGCCAATCCCCATCCATATCCAGCTGCCAGATGATATCTCCCATATCATCATATTCAACGAACAGCAGTGATTGACCGCCGGCAGGCAACGCATCCACACTTTCCGGACGAATTTTATCAACAGCTGCCAAAATTCGTCCATGGGTATCGGTTTTATCGACGACCTTTACCCGGAATAGAGGAATCGTGGAATCTGAAAATTGGGATAACCGGAGATCAAAGGGTACTGTTCGCTCGTCGACAGTACCAAAATCAAAGCGCTGGTATCCGGTTCGGTGATAGGCCTCAACATAGACGTGTGCATTGGTCGGCAGATTTAATTCTTCAAGGTGCAGACTGATATTGAAAAACCGTTTTGCCTGTTCATCCCGCAGTAGGTCAATACGAATGTTGGAGCGCTTGATTGTTTTTCTTCCAGTGTAATTGAATTTGCGTATCACGGCGTTGAATGGAATCCTTTGTAATAAACTATGGGAGAGTTCTGATGCGCAGGTCTCTGTGCATATCAAACCCGATGACAGCCAGCTTAAAATTGCCCTTTTGGACTTCGATTTGAATGGTATTATTTTTGTTGAGCAATACTTTGGCTCCCTGAACCTGAATGGTGATCGGTGATTTGGCGACATCAAAATCCAGCGGTGTATATTTTTTGAATGGATTTCCGCTACGAACATCATAGGCGACCCAGACAGTTATATACCGCGGCAGCTTTGTAGCTTGGGGTCGTTTTGCGAGGCGGAACCCACCTTTGATGGGAGTGAGCTGCAAGTAATTAAAGCCAACCACATCCACAAATTGCTCGGGACTCGTTTTTTTATCACCCTCTCCCGGCGTGTCTTTTGCCTTTATGCCGATCGCCTTTGTCCGGCTCGTCGGCAGGGCGAAGATGTGTTTGAGTAAATTTTCATCGCGTCCTTTCTGGGGTTGTGTTAGAATTTTAACAATTTCACGGGGGCTGGTTTTGACGAAATCAAGAGTTGAGGGACCCAGTTTGTATTTCTTTTTGAATTTCTTCGAATTGCGTTCCCATTCGGTATGCGCCGGGTTTTCCGCATCGCCTAGAAACATTGATAAATTGGGTTCAGTGATCGAAACAATGGCGCGGATGCCCTTATGTTTTAGAGAGCTAACTTCCGGGATGGTAATGCCTTGACGAATGAAGTAGTCTTCGGCTTTCTCCAAGTTCTCATCCCGTTCAAGAAAGACCGAAAAGCCGGTGTGCAGCAGCTCACTGGTCTTTTGCTTTTGAACTGTAAGGGGCACGTAAAATGCCAACCGATTTCCTTCGGAAAATCTTTGCTGAAGGTCGACAATCTGATCTGGCTCAAAGCATCCCCTAAGCTTGGGTGCGCGGCCGGTCTTGGGCTGTTTTAGATTGATGAAGACCTCTTCAGTTTGTTGAATCGCCCAGCGGGTGAAGTCCATAAGCCCCAGCATTCCATATTTTTCAGGCCATTGGGATTTTTTTAAATATGCATCCAGAGTTTGAGCGTTGAGGGAGTACTGCTTGCCCGCATGACGAAGCTCGACAATCAATTTGCCGGAAAGAATCGGGAAAAAGTAATGCTTAATTGCCGATTTTACGCATTCTCCGGGAGTGATGTCTTTATCTGGAAAAGGAATTAAAACGGACAGCCCCGGTCTGCCAAATCGATCGACTAAAAAGTGTGTGGCAAAGGACTCTAAATAGCCGGCATCGTCAATCGGCAGCGCCAGATCACCGTCAAAATGTCCGAAATAGCCATAGGGAGCGTAGCGGTTTCCGTCTGCTTTGTGAATTTTCAATACGGATTGGCCCATGAGAAGCAGCCGGGCGTCGTCTTTTCGCATGGTGAATCCGAAAAAGGAGTTGATGCGGGAAGCGGCCTGAAATACCGTTTTGCCGAGACCCCAGCGGCCTAAATCGGTGGATTCTTTTTGGGTGCGACCGATGTTGCGCCAAAAATAATAAAAATCGTTTTTTTTAACATCATCATCCAAATCGTCGTATTGCTGGATATCTCCTTGAAGACCCCGGGTTCCGTAGTCCTCTACTAAAATGTAATCGAGGGTTTCGGATGGTGAGGGCAATTCCTGCAACCCGGCATGCCTGGCATGCAGGTGAGGATTCAATCCCTCCAGATATATGGCGATCACGTCTTTATGGTTTGACCGCAGATTGGGGCTGTTATAGAAAGAGAGTCGAACCGTCACCGGATCACTTCCTGCAGCCGCATCCAGTGAGTTCTGAATAGATTCACGCACCAGGGCATCGTTGAGGCTTCCGATCACCTCGGTGGTGAAAAACTCACCTTCAATGGGATCGACATTGATCTCTCCGGGCCGCATTTTCCGGAAGCGCCATGTGGAAACTTGATTCATTGGTCGTCGTCGCGGATTTCGGAATTAAAGCGAAAAATCTGAAAACTAGTCGTTTTCGTGACGGGTTAAATGGATGCAGGTTAAGTAACGCAGAAAATTTCAAATTGTTCTGGCTACATGTAGCCGTGTTTTGCCCCTGCACAGCGGACGATGGACTCCAGCGTGTCGTCCCGAAAGCAGGCGATAGAAGGAACGGCGCCTCCCGCGGGCACCCGTTGCAGCCGGCGCAGACAATCGATCGTGGCTTCGATTACGGTCCGGTCCAGCGCGAACCGTTTGGAAAAATCATCAATTGTAGATGCGCCAAACTCGACCATAATTGTTTCTACTTGTTCAATCGTCGGCAATTTTTCCCTTGCAAGATCCTCCATGGCTTGCTTCCTTTCGTCCGTTGATGCCAGTTTTGTCTTTAACCGGGGTCGTCAATCACAGTCTATCTATACACCAATTTTTCTCGCCATACAACCTCAATTGACGTTAACGCAGAATAGGCGACAGAACTGGAGAAAGTCGATATGAGCAATGCAATGGACGCCATTTTCATTGCCAATCTGTCGCCAGCTGCCCGCGGGCATCGCGACGATATGGCATCCAGACCAGTCCGAAGAACTCCAGCGTTATGTCGCTGCTTTTGGGCTTGATGAGAACTTCCCGGATGCTTTCGCTGTCAGGGTCAAAGGCGGCTTCGATGCGCTCAATATCCGCCTGTAAGCGCTGGTCGAGTTCTTCGAGTTCCAGTTTGGTTGCCTCGAAGGTTTGCTGGGCCCGTTGGACATCCATGGACTCTTTGCGAATCCGGCTGGCGCCGCGAATGGCGGTGCCGAAGCGTCCGGCGGAACTGGCGCTGACGGCTTTGCGCCCCAGAAACGCCCCGAGAATCGCGGTGCCGAAGGAGATTGCCGTTTGAACTTTGCTGGATTGTGACTGTTCCTTCTCACGCATCAGGGCCTGCTCAGCCCGCATCAGGCGATTGTTGAGGGTGTTAAATTTGGAGCTGAATTTGCGGCGCAGTTTCTCGACTTCCAGATCGCGTTTTTCGCGTGCGACCTGGGCCAGACGGGCCAAAAATTCGCCTTTGGTATCGCGCGGATCGCTGGACAAATTAAAGCGGTTGGAGCGATAGATAAGGATCGGCCGGTTTTGGCGAACCCAGCGGAGGTAATCCTTGTTCCACTTGGTATACTTCTTCGCATTTTTGGCGACTGCCGGCAGATCGGCGAAAGACGATCCGCTCAGGGGTTCGGTTTGCAAATCGGCCGGATCCAGGGTAATTTCTTCGGCCCTATCCCAATCCAGAACAACCGGTCCTTCCTCCAGCATAGCCGCCATGGCGAGTCTATGGGATGTCGCCACTTTATATTTGGCGCTGGAATAGTGGACATCGATCCAGCCGGCCAACGCCGGAAAGTACTCCAGTCCCTGGCCGGCTCCGGATGCCGGCAGATAATAGACATCTATTCCCGGCGGCATTACCGGCGGTTTATTTATTGCCGGTGTCGGTTTGACCGTCGGCGTCTCCATTGAAGCAGCGGCAGTTGCTGCGGGTCCCGCTGCAGACGTAGTTTCGGAGGAGGGCTCCTGGTCTTTACGGACAGTCATCAGGGCTCTTATTTGCTCTCGGGTGAGAGGTCCCCGCAGGTATGACATCGCCCAGCGGGTTTGAAACGTAACTGGAGTGGTTTCATGGACGTTATTGAGCAAAAAAACCCGTTTTCCGAGGCCGGCGAGGGTCTCCTCCATTCTGGCCCTGTCAAATCCGGATCCGGCGGCAGCACCTTCCAGTCCTTCCAAAACTCGTTGTTTATCGCGATCGGTTTGCAGGCGTCCTATGAACCAGGTTCCCGTATTGGATAATCCTTTGTAATCCAGATCTACCGGATTTTGAGTAGACAGGACGACGCCGAGACCGAAGGCACGGGCTTGTTTGAGCAACGTGAGAAGCGGGGCTTTGGAAGGCGGATTTTTTACCGGCGGGAAGTAACCGAAAATCTCGTCCATGTACAAAATGGCCCGCAGACTGCTGGTTCCGGGCTGGCTCCGCATCCATGCCAGAATCTCATTCAACAGCACTGCTACAAAAAACATTCGTTCGGAATCCGACAGGTGACTAATCGTAAAAATCGACGCCCGAGGCTTGCCTGTTTCGGTGTAAAGCATTCGGTTGATATTGATGGGTTCGCCTTCCAGCCAGGCTTCAAAGCCCGGTGCCGCCAGCAGGTTGTTCAACCGCATGGCCAGTTGAAAACGATCTTTGGACGGGTAGAACGATTCCAAATCCATAATGCCGATGCGCTCGAAGGGCGGCGACTGAATGGCGCGGATCATTGCTGCCAAGTCCAATCCGGTACCCGCTGCCCAGGTAGACTCGATGATATTTGATAACAGGATATGCTCTCTGCTGGTGATGGGATCAGCCTCAATGCCCAGCAATGCCAATAACGCCGTAACCGTACTTTGAATTCGTTCGCGCAGCAGATCTTTTTCTTCCATAATACCCTCTGCCGGAGGCGCAAAATTGCGCAAAACGCTGACCGGCAGACCGGCACTGCTGCCCGGTGTATAAACCACTGTATCGGCCGCTGCATTCAATCGGGCAATGCGCTCCGGATCCTGATCCCATTTGGCCAAGCCGTTGCGCCACAGCGTGGCCTGTTTGGCGGCGAACCGTTCCGGAGTCAGGCCGGCGTTCAGGGCGTCCTGCTCATTGATCCAGGGGCGAAAATCTTCGGGCTGCAATTGTGGGAAATTTAGCAGCAAATTAGGCAAATCCCCTTTGGGATCGATGGCGATCACGGGAATGTTGTCAATCAGGGCCTCTTCCAGCAGAGCAATACCGAGACCGGTCTTACCGCTTCCCGTCATACCGATGATGACTGCATGGGTATTCAAATCTTTGGAGTCATACAGCACAATATCGTCTCGAAGCTGCTGTGAGGGCATGTCGTATAACTTACCGAGATAAAAGGCGCCGAGTTTTTCGTATGCTTTCATGGGTTAACCTCCAAAATGGTTGATGGATTCCCGGCCGGGTATTTTTTAGACCCCCGCAGGGGTGTCATTATGAAGCTCTCAACTCTATGAATTTAGCCCGGATTGGCCTGACTATAAGTGAAATAATTGTCCCAGATATAATCCAACCGGCGTTTGGCTTCGGAAAGGGGTATACAGCGTAAACGATCACCATCCATGGTCACCAGCTGCAGGCGCTGAAGCTTGTTTAGCGCGTCATCGATTTCAAAATTGATAGAGCAGTTCCACCTATGTTCAAACCATTGTTCGATACGCATATCAAGCTCGTTCTGGGTTAACGGTTTTTCTTCGCTGTCTAAAAAGAAATAGGCCAGGACCGCTTCTTTAAACTCTTCTTCTTCGGCAGTATCAATTAGATGGTGGAATACACCGGCATTGTTGTCTAGATTTTTGAAGTATAAATTTTCGGAAAGGGCTTTCATGAACCGTATTTTGCGATTTTGGAACTTGTTGATCTGTCGGAAGAGAAAGCCGCCCAGGGTTCCTAATCCGACTCCCAGGGCGATGAGATGTTTCTGATTTAGCTGGACTTCTTCCTTGCTGAATCCCAGCCAAAATGAGATCACCGAAGCAATTAAAATCAACGATGCTCCGAGCTTTGTCACCAGCACAATGGCACCGCTGACAGCGGCCGGTACACCAATAATCAATTTGTCGATGGTTTTCATTCGGACCTTGCTGTTGGGGAAAAGCATTTCCAGATCCGCTTTAGGGACATTGTGAAACAGCTTAATAATGGTTGAACCCGGTACAAAATTGAGATTTGTGCGTTTGCGGGCCTCAAAATAGTCTCTTTCTTTGAATTTGATGTAGATGGCCACGCGGTCGTAATTAGTGAAGGTAAAGGATTTCTTTCTTAGCCCGAGAAATTGCACCAGCGTTTCTTGTTTAACGGACTCACCGCGGCGAAAGAAGATCACATCCTCAAAGTCAGAAAAGTCAACTTCCAAACGGATTTTGAATAGCGATTCTTCCGCCAGCGCCTGCTCAAGATCCTCGGCGGTGATTTTTTCGAAATTGGCGGCGTTGAGCACGGTCGTCATTTCGGAAACGAGCTGTTTCTGCAATAGGTCTTTTTCTTGTTGTGAATAGCTGGCGACAAGCCGGGTGTCCGCATCCGGATCGAACGGTGCATAACAATTTTTGAGCGTCTCCAGTCGCTGGTGAAATTCAAAATGAAACAGTGCTTCCAGGATTCGGCAGAAATCGCGAAATTCGTCGGCATCGCCCGCGAGCATCCGTGAATCACCGATGCACATTTCGACAATATCTGCTTTTCGAAACGGAATGAAACGGTTGCGCTTTCTAGTTTGTCGCATATGGGTGTCCTGCATATTTTACAGACCGGCACAGCATCTGCAGATGTCGACCGGGTAAACGATCAACTCGCGTATGATAGATGTCCTAGAATTAAATATGGATCATTTAAAAATTTGTAAAGTAAAATTTTAACGGTTGGTCAGTTCGTCCGGCAGCGGACCTTTCCAAACATGAAAGCTCTCGGTTTTCCAAATCATTTCGGCGACCGCAGGGGCGCCGGAATTGCGGAGGAACATTGCGTGTTGGGTCTTATGGCAGAGTGCCGCCGCAATTTTTTTATCAAGCCAGGGCGTAATGTCGTTGATGATATCGGCGCTGTCATGCTGATTTAATATGCGTTCGCGTCCAGAATGCTCGTACCAGGCAGACCAACTCATGCATGCGATATCCGGATAGCCGTTCGATAGTGCTAGACGGGTCGCCTGATGGGTATGGATGTGCTGGGGATGGCCGTATTCTCCGTCGGAGCCGTGAGTGATTATCACGTCAGGACGGATTTTATGGACATAATCGCCGATCGATTCGGCAAACTCCTCCAAAACGATATCAATCCGTCGGGCAATTCCATTAATTTCCATGTAAGGGTCAACGTAGGGAAGAAAGAAAATATCCCGAACCCCGAGGGCTTTGGCGGCATCGCGGGCCTCCTGCTCGCGCCAAGCGCCAAGGTTTTCGCGAGTGGTCAGCGGCGGATCACCAACTTCACCTCCCTCACCGCGGGTGGTCTCCAAGATGGTCACATCGTGTCCCTGATTGGCGTACTTTGCCAATGTCCCGCCGGCAAAGAGTGTTTCATCATCCGGATGCGCCGAGACTACAAGAATTGATGCCATAATAGTATCCCCAAAATGAAAATATACTACTTTGGGAGCAAAGCAGCGACAGGACATACCTCAGCACAGGCGAGGCAGTCTTCGCAGGATGGAAGCATGGATCCTGGACTTCCGAAAAAGCCGATGACGGTGTTTATGCCGCGTTGAGAGAAGGTTAATGCGGTTTGGTTGTGTCGATTGTCGCAAACATATACACAACGTCCACAAAGTACGCAGCGGTTCGGGAAGTAAGTTAGAAAAGGATGGTTCTGGTCGACCTGAGTGTTTTTTAAAAACAGCTCGAGGTGTTTGTTTTTTAACCCTACTTTTAAAAACTTGGCCATGTCCTGCAAGGCGCACCTGCGATTAGCGGGGCAATTTTTGCAATCCACGTCGTGAACCGAAAGAAGCAGTTGTAAGGCTGCTTTCTGAAGCTGCCGAACGCGAGGTGTGTCGGTTCGCACAACCATCTCATGGTTAACCCGGAGCGCACATGCCGGGAGGGGGTCACCTTGGCCTTCAATTTCGATGAAACACAAACGGCACGACGACGGAGGATGAGGCATTCCCTCAACATAGCATAGATTGGGAATGTAGATGTCATTTTGCAGACATGTCTCAAGCAAATTAGCGCCTTCGTTGACCCGAATCGTTTTGTCATCTATCAGCAGTGTGAGCATACGTATGCCTAAAATCAATTATCCATGTTCGTTTGCCGGCTCAACGGGTCGTTTAACGATTGGCGCCAACCCCGGGGGGGACACCTTGCGCACGGCATCATATTCCGGGGGACATGCAACCACGCATTCCCCGCATTTGACGCACAGGGACTGGTCGATACCTTTTTTACGGTTGCTGGTGGTAAACACGGCATCCACCGGACAGCATCCGACACAGGCATCGCAACCGCGGGCGCACTTTTCCAGATCAATGTAAAAGGCAATCAGCGGCCGACACATCTTTCCGGGACATCGTTTTTCGTTTACATGCGCTTCATAGTCATCTTTGAAATACTGCAGTGTGGTCAACACTGGATTGGGCGCGGTTTTACCCAGCCCGCAGAGTGAACCGCTTTTAATGTCTTTGCTCAAAAGAGCCAACATATCCAAATCTGTTCCGCTGCCCTTTCCCTCGCTGATACGCTCCAGTATGGTCAGCAGGTGAAAGGTTCCAATGCGGCAAAAAGTGCATTTGCCGCAGGATTCCTTTTGGGTAAAGTCGAGAAAGTATCGCGAAATTTCCACCGTACAGGTGTCCTCACTCATCACGACCATGCCGCCGGATCCCATCATTGCGCCGGCATCCCTGAGCGAATCAAAATCTACGGGCGTGTCTAAAAAATCCTCAGACAAACAGCCGCCTGAAGGTCCTCCGATCTGGACGGCCTTGAATTTCTTATGTTTCGGGATACCACCACAAATATCAAATATGAGTGTCCGCAGCGTCACTCCCATTGGAATTTCTATCAATCCCGGTTGGTTAACATCGCCGACGACAGAAAATATTGCGGTTCCCGGACTCGTGTCCGTCCCGATCTGTTTGTACCAGGCGGCTCCGTTTCTTAATATCGGCGGAATAGATGCCAGCGTCTTCACATTATTGATGACAGTGGGTTTTCCCCATAGTCCGCTTTTTACAGGATATGGCGGACGGTGAGCGGGCATCCCGCGAAAGCCCTCAATGGATTTAATCAACGCCGTTTCCTCTCCGCAGACAAACGCCCCGGATCCCTGGAAGACCTCAATGTCAAGATTAAATGAACTTCCCAAAATGTCGTTGCCGAGGAGCCCGAGTTCCCGAGCTTGCTGTATCGCCTTTGTAGTAATCTGCACTGCCAACGGGTATTCTGCCCGTACGTAAACAATGGCCTTGTGGGCACCGATGGCATAGGCACACGCGATAATGCCTTCCAGAACCTGATGCGGATTGCTTTCCAATATTGTGCGATCCATATAAGCGCCGGGATCGCCTTCATCCGCATTGCAGATGACACGTTTGTCTTTCCGATGCCTGTCGGCTGCCAATTGCCACTTTTTTCCGGTTGGGAAACCGGCGCCCCCTCTTCCCCGCAGACCGGAGTCTTCCACCTCCTGGATGATTTCTGCGGGCGCACGCCGAAGCAGGTCGGGCAAGATTGAATACCCTCCCTCGGCAATGTAGTCGTAGATGTCCTCCGGATCAATGTGCCCGCATTTTTCCATGACCACCCGTTGCTCCTGATTGAAACGCGAAAATTCCATCACCCACGGGATCATGTCATTTTCTAAGGTAGCCCCGAGGACATGCTCAAACCGAGGATCTCCTTCCGCCAAAAAAAGATTGGTGAGCATACGCGCCTTTCCGGGCGTGACCTCATGATAAAAGATCGGCGGAAAGCCGGACTCCGGATGATCGATAATTACAAATGGTTCCGCATAACAGTGACCGATACAGCCCACCGTGTGGATCCGGGCTTCAATGCCTCGCTGGGCGAGAGCCTGTTCGAACGCATCTTGGGTCTCCAAAGCTCCGGAGGCAATTCCACAAGTGGCCATCCCGATATGAATCTTGGGACCTGGTGCATCTTTGAAGGCTTTTTTTCGGGCTTCTGCCGTTTGGAGGATGTCATCAAAAGCGGGATTGGACTGTACCTTATTCATCGGACGCATTTTCTTGACGCTCCCTGGTTTGCTTTTCTTTTTTAATCTGAGCTCTTAAAACAAGTCCTTCGACTTTGCTGGGCTGCATGTGTCCGTGCACAGTCTCACCCACCAGAGTTACCGGAGCCAGGGCACAACACCCCACGCAGGCGACGCGTTCAATGCTGAACTCGCGGTCGTCTGTGGTTTCGCCCTCCTTAATTTCCAGTTTCCTCTCGAAATTTTCGAGAATAATGTCCCCCCCTTTGACATGACAGGCGGTTCCCAAACAAACTCTGACCGGATTTCTGCCGGGCGGATTAAAACGAAATTGATTGTAAAAGGTCGCCACACCGTAAACCTCTGAGGGAGAGATGTTTAGATGATCGGCCACGATGTGGATTGCTTCTGCCGGCAGATAGGCGAGCTTTTCTTGAATGAATTGAAGGATGGGTATAAGTTTACTTCTTTCATTTCCGAGATCAGCAAGTTCAGTCTTGATATGTTCAAGGAGGCATTTTTCCTCAGAACTGAGCACCAGATTCATTCACAACTCCTTCATCGAAACATCCTGCAGCGCTCGAGAAATAGTTTGAATTTTTGCGTGATTCCGTATCCGGACAGATTACCAGGCGATAGAGATGTTGTTTCTTGAGTCAGATTTTTTCCATGGCACCATAAGCCGCTTGTATGCGTTCCCGCAGCAGGCAACACAGCCGTTCCATAACGTTAAAACCGAACTGGGTGTCGCGGGTCATCAGTTCACGCAGAACAACACCCTTCAACACCAAAATGGCTGCAGGAGTTTGGCAAAATGTTCTCAGCATCATGATATGCGATTTATTCAAAAGCGTAGACCAACAGCCAAACACTCTGCCCTTGCCGAGAGTTGCAATCGTTACTCGCCCCTCACGAGCCCCGATGTTCATGGTCCTTTCTAGTATCACCTGGCCCTCAGCGATTATGTAGAGGTGTTCACCAAAATCACCCTGCTGATAAACGGGCTCACCCTTGTCATAGTTTTTAACTTGGCAAATACCGGCAATGTTCCGAATTTCGTCTGGGTCCAGGCCCTTGAAGAATTCACTGTTTGCCAGAATCTGTTCAATTTCGGCAGGTTCCATTTTTTTAGCCCTTTCACCAATCAGGCATCAAGATGGGTTATTTTGCTGCAAATCGCTAATAAGCGTGCATCAGCGGGTTACCACACTTGTCGGCAAGTGGTAGCAAATTTCAAATGAATTGAAATGAGAAAGATAATGTGACGGGTTGTGGTAACACTGCAATTTTGGAGGGTATGATACACTAAAGGGTTTGAATGTTCAACCTGCAATCAGATTCTTTTAATTTCATCTGATGTCCGGCGGTTCTCTAAAAACCAATCGATCAAGTGCCGGGCGATAGTTATTCTGGGCGGGATGGAGGGAAGAGTTTGGCCGGTAAACCAGCCGGCATCGACAATTTCTGATGTGTCTACATCGATTTCACCGGCCGCGTATTCTGCCGTGAATGCGACCATCAAGGAATTGGGAAATGGCCAAGGCTGGCTGCCGAAGTAGCGGATATTTTTTACCGTGATGCCGACTTCTTCTCTTATTTCCCGGGCGACGCACTCTTCAAGATTTTCCCCGGGCTCGACGAATCCGGCCAGCACGCTATAATAGCCGGTCTTGAAACGTTTGTTGTTGGCAAGTAAAATTTGGTCTTGTTTGGTTACGGCGACAATGATGGCCGGTGAAAGGCGGGGGTAATTGACCGCACCGCAACCCGGGCAAATTTTGGCTCGTTCATCTGACTTGTCTTTGTTGGGTTGCCCGCATTTACCGCAATATTGATGATTGCGGTTCCAATCCACCAGTTGATTGGCGCGGCCGGCGATCCAAATCAGATCCTCTTGCAGTAGACCGAAGTAGTCCCGCAACCCTCTGAGTAGGAATCCATCGGAGGTACAACGATCATCCGGCAGATCCGCCGTATAGCAGTCACGGCCATCCAGTGTCCCCAGGAATTGTTTACGAACGGGGGATATGTGGCCTGCCTTTAAATCCTTAAAGCTGGGTATAATATTGGGATGGTCTTCTTTTTTGCTTAGCAGCTTATCCGCATGGAAAACAAACCACAGTGAATCGTCGGATTCAGTGGCCGGTAGTTTGAAGAAAGGTTTAAACATTTAGTTATTCAATAGTGGGTTTGAGTTTTTAGATCTATTTTTTCTGCCATGTACTTGCGAATCGCGTAGAGCTCATGCAGCTGTCCGTCAAAATAGCGGGTTTGGAACACATTATTCTGCTCTTCCACGGTTTTTTTATTCTGTAAGGCGCTTGCGATTTTTTTACTGATGTAGCTGTGGATTTCCACGGAATACTGATTAGCCATATGTTTTGACTTCTCCGACTCCAGAGACTATGGTTATTTTGGAGCCAGTTTTTCGGCGATTTTTTTGAATCTCTCCGCCTCCTGGTAATTTCCCTCGGCTTCGTAGATACGGCTGACTTTTTGTAAGTAATCCGAAGCATGATGAGGTATTTCCTTGGCTAATGCTAGGTAAAGCTCCAGGATTTCGGTGGTGTAAATATCGGACTCAAAGTTGAGATCCGCGTATTTTTGTTTCACATACGGGTCGATTCGTGTGTGGCAACTGCGGCAGTTGTCCATAATTTCATGGTAGATGTTACGTGCGTTGGCCAATTCACCCAAAGCTTCATGGGTTTTGGCGAGAGCCCGGGCGACGGTTTCGTTCCAGCCAAAGGTTTTTAAGAAATCTCGATAAAAGGTTTTGGCTTCCGAGAATTTTCCTTCATGATACAGAGTTTCGCCGCGCAATAGATATCCCGCTACGGATTCCGTCAATTCCGGCGGAAGGGAAACCAGGAGGGCATTGGCCTGTTCGAATGCGCCTGATTCCCAATATATTTCGCATAGCATCTGGTATGCCGGCAACGCGTCGGGATGATATGCCAGAAAAGATTCCAGCAATTGCCGGGCTTCGTCCAATTTAGCCAGATTTAGATAAACTGTGGCCAGCTCAAGCGGAATGTAGCTGTCGGGTTCCGGATTTTCCTCAAGTGCCTGGGTTAAATACTCGTCGGCGGTTTTGAACTCTCCTTTATTCAACGCTATGTAACCATGATTAAATGCGTCACCGTATTTCAAATAGGCTTCCTGGATTTCTTCGGGTAATGCACCGATCAGGGCTCTGAGATAATCTTCGTTTGGTTCTTCCGTGACCGTTTCCGCCCCGTCCTCTTCGTTCTCATCATCATCAACGGCAACTTCTTTTTCTATTTCGACACCGGCAAGGGTCCGTTGGATTACTTCCGCCACCCGGTGCTCCAGAGCTTCGGACAGCTGCTTGAGTTCGGATTTCAGTTTAGCATCTTCGGCAAGCTCCAGGGCCAGCTCGATATAGGGTCGAGCATCCTCATCGTGTCCGGCTTCAATAAGATTCGCTGCCGTCCGCTTGTGCTCGCGGGCCAGAGCTTCTTTGCTTTGCTGAATTTTTTCCTGCAGTCGTTGCCGGTATTCATCGTCCCAGGGGGCGGATTTTTGCAGCTTTTCGAGGGCATGTTCATATTCCACTTTGGCCCTGCCCCACGTTTCGGCGTTAAAAAACCGATCTCCTCTGTCTTCGTATTCCTCAGGCTCTTTGCCCCCAAAAAATTTGAATAATGCCATTTTGATTCACTCCAAAGAGACGGCGTATGCGCACAGATTATACAGCCCTTTTGCGTCTATGGATTAGGTAAAAGCTGGCGAAACTGTGTTCATCTATGCTCAGATTTAAAAGGCATCCAATCCGGACAACATAGGATGCCTTTCAAAGTAGAAAAATTGGCTATCGGTTACTGTGTGGTTAT